>JBPYEF010000221.1:0-5243 GCA_051985875.1 Hyphomicrobiaceae bacterium | reverse complement strand
GCCGCGTTGCATAGGCCAATCCGCGAACGCGCGCAAAGGATGCTGCAGGATGGTCCTGGGCATGTGCAGCGGCGCGAAGCGGGTTAGGCGCTGTCGCGCCGACGCGCGTTGCCGGTCGGCGAAGGCTCGCCTTGCCTGCCCGGCGTCGCCGGCGGACGGCGGAGCGCGGCCGACGGCCGTGGCAACGGCGGCCGCGAACCTGACTGTGTTGTAATTTGCCGCTAGTCTGGCCATATGCGCGAACGTCCGCGCAGCACGGCAGGAGCCCCACACCCTTGAACGTCTCCTTTCTGCAGGAGCTATTCACCAGCATTGCCGAGCGTGGCCGCCAGCTGTTGCCGGGTTCCCTCGGCCGTTCCATCCCCAAGGATGGCATCGCCGAGCTGGCCAGCGCCCTTTTGGGGGGCCGCGGTGAGGCCTCCGGTGTTGCCATGGCCGCGGAGATCCTCGCCCGCTACCGGCTGCTGCCGCCGGCGGAGCGCAGGGATTTTCTCGCCTTTCTCGTCGCGAGCATGCAGCCGGATGCCGATCAGGTCGCGAGCGCAGCCCGCGCTTATCTCGAAAGTCCGCAAACGGCCACCGTCACCGCCCTGCGCATGGCGCTGGAGAGCCCGCTGCAGGAATTCTTCCGGCGACTGAACCTCGCCCCTGGGGCGACCGCCGATCTGGTCGCCCTGCGTGCCGACCTTCTTGCCGCCAAGGATCCCGACCTCGCCCTCGTCGAACAGGACCTCAAGCATCTGTTTGCGTCCTGGTTCAACCGCGGCTTCCTGGTGCTGCGCCGCATCGACTGGCAAACGCCGGCCGCCATTCTCGAGAAGATCATCGCCTACGAGGCCGTGCACGAAATCCAGGGCTGGAGCGATTTGCGCCGCCGCCTCGACCCCACCGACCGCCGTTGCTTCGCCTTTTTCCACCCCTCGCTCGTCGACGAACCGCTGATCTTCGTCGAGGTGGCATTGACCGAGGACATCCCCGACAACATTCAGGCGGTGCTCGGGGAAGCCCTGAAGGACCAACGCGGCGAGAAGCCGTCGACTGCGGTGTTCTACTCGATCTCGAACTGCCAGGAAGGCCTGCGCGGCATCTCCTTCGGCAACTTTCTGATCAAGCAGGTCGTCGACGACCTGGTGAAGGAGAGCGCCAGCCTGAAGACGTTTGTCACCCTGTCGCCGATGCCGCTGTTTGCCGACTGGATCGCCAAGCTCCTCGCCGATGAGCAGACGCCGCTGATCGATGCCGAAGATCGCACCCGGCTCTCCCTCGTCGGCGAGGCGGAGTGGGTCTACACATACGGCAACGAGGTGGTGCGGCCGCTGCTGATGCGCCTCGCGGCGCACTACTTGTTGCAGGCCAAGAACAGGGACGGCTACCCACTCGACCCGGTTGCGCGCTTTCACCTCGGCAACGGTGCAAGGCTCGAGCGCATCAACTGGCAAGCGGACATTTCCGCCAAGGGCCTGCGCGAGGCCCACGGGCTAATGTGCAACTACCGCTATGAACCCAAGGACATCGAGCGCAACCACGAAGCCTACCAGAACGAGCGCACGGTAGCCGCTTCCCGGCAAGTGCACGCGCTGCTGCGCGGCGAGCGTGCTCGCCCGCAGGCCGGCAACTTCTTGCAGCTGCCGGGATTGCGGGCCGGCCGGCCGCGAGCAACCAAGGAGGAGCAGGAAGGCAATTGATGCATCCCTGCCCCGCTCGCACTCAGCGCTCGGCCATCAGCGGCGTGATGCGCTGGATCTCCACACGGCGGTTGCGCGGCTCAGCCGCCGGAGTATCGATCAGCAGAAATTGCGCACCATAACCCTGGGTGACCAGGTTTTCCGGCGGCACCCCGAAGTTCACCGTCAGAATCTCGGCCACCGATTCCGCGCGGCGGTCGGACAGGCTCAAGTTGTCGACGTCGGACCCGACCGCGTCGGTGAAAGCGGCAATCAGGAACACCTCCTCAGGATTGCGATCGAGCAGTCGCAGCATGATGTTGGCGATGCGCTCGAGCCCCGGATACTGCTCCTCCGGCACCTGCCAGGAGCCGGACGCGAAGTGGATGGCGTCAACGTCGATCCTGCGCAGGCGCTGACGCAGCGCGTAGTTGTCCCGGATCTCCTCGAGCGAGTAGGCGCGATCGAGGTGCTCGAGCGGCTCGGCGCTCAGCGCCTCGTAAAGATCATCGTCGGACGCGCGGTCGAAAGCGACGATGTACCTCTCCGGCGGCAGGGTGATGACTGGCGGCGGCAGGCTGAGCAGCACGCCGATGGCCAGCGCGCCCGCCCCAATGGCTCCGGCGGCACCCCAGTAGCGGCGGTTGTCGATGATGTTGCGTTCGCGTCCGTCGAGCTCGCGCCGGTAGCGGCGTATCAGCCGTCCGCTGGCGTCGACCACGCTGACGATGCGCACGCCGTCGGGGCGCACAAAGAAGGTCTCGACCTGGCCGTCGGGACGCTTCTCGGTGTGGACGTTGGCGCCGCCAAGCAGGCGGAAACGCTCCCCGTCGTCGTGGCGGATGACCAGGCGGTTGTCCTGCTTGATGATCGTGCGGTTGCCCGGCTCCTCGATCACCGTGCGGCGGCCGCCATCCTCCACCCGGGTATGGCGCGCTTTCTGCAGCTCCTCGATCTTGGGCGCCGGTCCGCCCGCGGGGTGCGGCGGCAGGTGGAACTGGGTCGAGGGATGGGCGCTCGAGCTCGTGGAGGCCACGCCTTTTTGCCCGGCGAGCGGCGGCTTCTGCATGCCAGCGGGGGCGCTGCCCGGCAGCGCGGCCGCAGGATGCCCGGCGGGCGGCAAACCGTGACCCGGAGGCGTCGACAGCGCCTTATGTTCGGGCAGGCCGGCCGGGGGCGTCATTGCCTGGCCTCCCTTGGGCCCGGAGGGCGGCGGGATGGGGGGCGTTGCTGCCTTGTGTTCGACCGGAGGTGTTGCCGCCTTGTGCTCGACCGGGGGCATCACCGCCTTGTGCTCGACCGGAGGTGTTGCCGCCTTGTGTTCGACCGGGGGCGGTCCACTTTGCGTCTGGCCCTTCGGTGGCTGTCCGCCCTTTGGCTGCGGCAATGCCGCCTTGGGTTGCGGCTTTTCCTGGGCCTTCTTTTCGTGCTCCAGACGCGCCTTCTCCTGGGGCGTCATTTGTGCCTGGGCAAGGAGCAGTGGGCTCCCGCCACTGCCGGACTGCGCCGCGGCGGTGGTCAGAGGAGCAGAGAGGAGGAGTGCAGCAACTATCCCCAGTCGGCAAAGCGCCATTGCCTTTAATCCCTTGTCATACGAGCGAGCTGGCGTTCGCCTAGCGCCACAACGCGGCCGTCGTGTGGCCGTGGCCGCGGTCGGTGTTGCAAAATGTCGCCCCCGCCGGTCGCCGCTGCTCACCCTACCCCGAGCCGAGGGCGACAACCGCCGTCGACCGGCGCAGGCCTCTCTGCCATGATCGAGCGCAAGGAGGAGGCGCGCAGGCATGTACCTTGCCGGCAGCACTTGGGCGGAGGCCGTCAGCAGCTTTCGCTGGGAGCTCCCGGCGCGCTTCAATATCGCGCAGGCGATCAGCGAGCGGCACGCACTGCGCACCCCCGCCGCGCCCGCACTGATCTACGAACAACCCGACGGCGCCGTACGCACTTTCTCCTTTGCGGAGATCGAGGCCGACGCCAGGCGTTGCGCCAATGTGCTCGCCCATCGCGGCGTCGGCCGCGGCAGCGTCGTCGCCATCCACCTGCCGCAGTGTCCGGAAAGCCTGATTTGTCACATCGCCATTCAGAAGCTCGGCGCCATCGCGCTGCCGCTGTTTAGCCTGTTTGGCCCGGACGCCGTCGCCTATCGGCTCGCCGACAGCGGTGCGCTGATGCTCATCACCACGCCCGCGGCGCTCGAAAGCAGCGCGCCGGAGATCGCTGCCATCGACACCCTGCGACACATCCTCACCGTGGCGCACCCCGGAGCCGGCGCCGACGATTTCTGGTCCCTGCTGGCGCGCGCCGGCAGCGATGCGCCGACGGTCGATACCGCCGCCGACGATCCCGCACTGTTGATCTATACCTCCGGGACCACGGGCAGTCCCAAGGGGGCACTGCACGCACAGCGCGTGCTCATTGGCCATCTGCCGGGCGTCGTGCTGCCGCACCACTTCTTCCCCCAACCGGGCGATCGCTTCTGGACGCCTGCCGACTGGGCTTGGGCCGGCGGCCTGCTCGACGTCCTCCTTCCCTCGCTCTACTTCGGGGTGCCCGTGGTGGGCTCGCGGCGCGCCAAGTTCGATCCCGAGTGGGCTTTCGCGTTCATGGCCCGGCACGGGATTGCCAACGCCTTCCTGCCGCCGACGGCGCTCCGCTTGATGCGTCAGGTGCCGAGCCCGCGCAGCCGTTACGCCTACGCCCTGCGCTCGATCGGCACTGGGGGAGAAAAACTCGGCGCGGACATGATGCAGTGGGGGCGCGAGGCCTTCGGGTTGGAGCTGTCGGAATTCTTCGGCCAGACCGAGGTCAATCTCGTCGTCGGCAATGTGCCAAGCCTATTTCCGGTACGACCGGGCTCGATGGGACGGGCGATCCCCGGTCACCGCGTGGCCATCGTCGATGCCGAGGGGCGGGTCCTGCCGCCTGGGGCAAGCGGGATCATCGCCGTGCGCCGGCCCGACCCGGTGATGTTTCTCGGTTATTGGAACAACCCCGAGGCGAGCGCCGAAAAGTTCAGGGACGACTGGTGCCTGCTGGGTGACGTCGGCTCCGTCGACGAACAGGGCCACTTCTGGTTTACCGGACGCAACGACGACGTAATCGGCTCGGCCGGTTACCGCATCGGCCCCGGCGAGGTCGAAGAGTGTCTCACCAAACATCCGGCGGTGGCGCTCGCCGGGGTGATCGGCGCACCCGACCCGGTGCGCGGCGAGGTGGTGGTCGCCTATATCGTTCCAGCCGCAGGCCATGCGCCGACCCCTGAGCTGGCAGCGGAGATCCAGGCGTTCGTCAAACAGCGCCTGGCTGCCCATGAATACCCGCGCCGGGTGCACTTCGTCACGGAAATGCCGATGACCGTGACCGGCAAGATCCGCCGCGTCGAACTGCGCAACCGCGAGCGGGCGCGCGACGCGGCCGGTTAATCGGCCGCGAGCGCCGCGCGGGCGGCGTTAACGTGTTGTTAACCAGCGCGTGGAAGGATTCGCCCCACAGCTTACGATTTGCCGAAACACGGGTGCCGCATGCCCTCCGCGCTGCACGATGGGGCCGCTCGCCTCGCATCGAGCCTCAACGAGGCGCGCA
>JBPYEF010000220.1:0-5436 GCA_051985875.1 Hyphomicrobiaceae bacterium | reverse complement strand
GCAGCGAGTACGTCGAGCAGGATTTCGTTCCGGACGTGCCGCTGCTGGACGGCCAGCGCCTCGCCGGTGACGGCTGGGCGTTAACCGCCGTGTACACGCCGGGGCATGCGCCGGATCATCTGTGCCTGGCGCTCGAAGGCACGCGCCTACTGTTCTCGGGAGATCACGTGATGGGCTGGAACACCAGCGTCGTGGCTCCGCCCGAGGGCAATATGCGCGCTTATCTCCGTTCCCTCGAGCTGCTGCTCGCACGCGAGGATGCGACGTATCTGCCGGGTCATGGCGGACAGGTTGCCGAGCCGCAACGGCTGGTGCGCGCCTACTTGCTACACCGGCGCTTGCGCGAGCAGGCGATCCTCGACTGCATCAGGAGCGGTATCGGCAGCGTGCGCGACATTGTACCGGCGATCTACAAGGGACTCGATCCCAGGCTCATCAACGCTGCATCTCTTTCGGTCCTCGCCCATGTGGAGCACCTGATCGAGCGCGGTCTCGTGAAGTGCGGCTCTCCGCCTTCTTTTGATCGTGATCTCTCAGCCTCTTGACCAGCGTGCCGGCGCGCGTCCCGCGGCGCGCGACGGTCGCCGGCAAGGTCGACTCGGCGCGCGCCTGTAGCTCGGTCAGGAAGCGGCGCACGCGGGCGGCGTTTTGCCCGAAATCGTGGCGGCCGTAGCGCGATGCCGAGCGCATGTCGATGCGCGTGCTGCTCGCTCCGCCGTCGACACGAATGACGATGTCGTCCGTAAAGCCGGTGAGCAGGGTCTGGTCGGTCGCCTCGAGCGTGCCACCGCGTGCCGGCCGACCCGATGGCGGCGTCGAGGCAGCGACCCGCCAGTGCAACTTGTGCACAACCTCCTCGACCAGTTCGAAGGCCTCTTCCGCCGAGCGGTCCATGACGAACGTGTGCAGATCTGGATATGCCGCCTGCTGCAGGGCGGCAAACTGGTCGGCGGGATAGTCGACCGGGTTGCTGCCCTCACTGCGCTGGCGCGCCAGCTCCTCGAAGCGGGGCGGTTGCGCGACGTCCGTCGTCACGTCGTTGATCGCCGGCAGATTTACGTAGGCCGGTAGGTAACTCAGTGGCCACAATAGCGCGAGGCTCGGCAGGAACATGCCGATCGCGGCGCTGCCCGCGCCCTTGTAGCCGCGGCGCCAGATCTGCACGAAGGCGAGGAGGGCGGTGACACAGGCAAGAATCATCCCGACGGCGCTGACCGCGAACAGGTTGATGGCGACCGGGGTCGGGAAGGATGTAAGGCGATGCAGCAGCACATCGATGACCATCAGGCTCGCCGCAAACAGGGCGATGCGGCTCGACCAGCGCCCGAGTGGGGCGACGATGGCTGTCCCGGAGTAAAGCATGGCCCTGGACGCTGCGCATTGCTGCTTTTCTACGGCTCTTACCAGGGTTTGCGGTTGGCGGCCAGCGCTGCGCCGCACCGAAGGCAGCGCACCAGCACCTGAGGGCAGAGCAGCAACCGGCGCGGGGACCGCGGGCGACCGACCGGCGCGGTCCCGAAAGTCTTACTCTGGCGCCGCGCGCAAGCCCCGCCGCCGAGCCCGCCACCCGTCGCCTGAGCTCGCGCAGGCGGCTGACGTCGGCGTGCCGACGCGGTTGCTCAGGATGGATATATCCCTCCGCCCCTATTGCAGCGGCATCTGGGGGGGGCCGCCGAACGCTTTCGTCAAGCGCGCGCAGGGGAAGCACCCGACGCATGGCGGCGATCTCGCCGATCCTGCTCTCCATCGACCGATCGAAGCGCCGGTGTTTTGAGACAACGCCAAAGAGCATGCTTCGCCGATCGCTCTTGGCGCTGAGGCGGCATCTGGCGGCCCGGGCCGGGGCCCTAGGGTAGGTCTAGGTGGCTCTAGGCGTGCCTAGGTGCAGATCGGCAGAAATTTCCGGCAGCGGCGCGGCGCGTTCGATCATCGAACCAGGCACCTGCAGGCTGCGGGCTTTGCGGCGGCCGCGCGTCAGTTGAGCTTTCTTCGGCGTCATACACGGGTGCGGCGGTCGGGATCGGCAACGGGGTTGCAGGCCACGCCGGCGGCTGCGCCGCCCATCTGCCGATCGCCGCTATTGGGTTGCGACACGCTCGGCAGCGCAGGCCGCATCTACCGCGGCTCGAAGCCATGGGTCTGCAACCTTGCAATCGGTGCGATCTACCTGCTAAGCGCCGGCGTTGCGCTGCTGTGCTGCTGCGCGACATCGGCCCTCTGCGTGCAACACGCGCGGCAACGTGAGAAGCGGGGCGGCGACTGCGGCAAGTTTTAGGGGTGGCCATGCTCCCACCGGGGGTAACGCTTTATTTCCTGCGGCACGGCGAAACCGATTGGAACCGCGAACAGCGCTACCAAGGTCAGCGCGACGTGGAGCTGAACGCCACCGGCCGCGGCCAGGCCGCGCGCAATGGCCGCGCGCTCGCTGCCGAGCTCGGCGAGGCCCGCAACACCGTCGCCTATGTCGCAAGCCCGTTGCTGCGTGCGCGCCAGACGATGGAGATCGTGCGCGCCGAGTTGGGGCTGCCGGCGGCTGACTACGCCACCGATGCCCGCCTCGCCGAGATCAACTACGGTCACTGGGAGGGCCAGCTGTGGCGGGAGCTGCCGGATACGGACCCAGCAGGCTTCGCCGCGCGCAAGGCCGACACGTGGAACTGGCGGCCGCGGGGAGGCGAGAGCTACAGCGCGCTATCGTCGCGCGTTGCGCTCTGGGTGCGCCGCATCGCCGGCGACACCGTCGTCGTCTCCCACGGCGGAGTGATGCGCGTGCTGCGCGGCCTGCTCGAAGGGCTGACGCCGGCGGCGATGCTCGCCCTGCCAGTGCCGCAAGACCGCGTGCTGATCATTGCAGCGGGGGCCAGCCGCTGGCGCTGAGGCGGTGCTTGGCATAGCGCCTGCGCGCACCGGCCCGTAACCACGGGCACACTACAGCATCTAGAGCCGATACCGCATCTCCCCCGCGGCGCAAGTTTGGCATGCGGTCACGGGCGGCAACGGCTACGGGGGTGTCGCCGCTTGCACGAAAAAGCTGGCCTGATCGCGGCCCGGCCACCTACAAATGCTCGGCGTGGGAGGGCCGAGGCGAGGGAGGCGATGTGCAAGCGCGCACAAGGCAAAAGAGCGGTTGCTGAGCCCGCAGCCCGCAGGCGGCGAGGGTGGGCGGCGCTTGGTCTCATCCTGCTGCTGACGCCGCTGGTCGCCGGACCGCTCGCGGCCCAGGCGACGGCCGATCAGCTCGGCGCCTGCAAGAGCGAAGGCACCGAGCTGGCGGCGCGCATCGCCGCCTGCTCGCGCGTCATCGACGCCGCGCAGTCGGATGAGGATCTGCGCATCGAGGCCTATCTGCAGCGTGGGGTGCTGTATGAATCGGCCGGCGATGAGGATGCGGCGATCCGGGATTACAGCGCGATCATCGGCGTGGACCCGTCCAATGCCGTCGCCTTCTTCAACCGCGGCAACGCCCATGACATGAAGGGCGAACACGACGCGGCGATTGCCGACTACACCGAGGCGATCAGGCTCGACCCGGGCGATGCCGATGCCTTCAACAACCGCGGCCAATCCTACGACATCAAGGGCGATACGGACCTCGCAATCGCCGACTATTCCCAGTCGATACTGCTCGAGCCCAACAATCCCCGCGCGTTCTTCAACCGCGCCCTCGCCTACTGGACCCAGGGCGACACGCAAAGCGCCATCACCGATCTCGACCAGGCGATCCGCCTCGACCCCACCGACGCGGACGCCTATGTGAGCCGCGGCAGCCTGCACGAGGAGCTCGGCAATGCGGCGGCTGCGCGCGCGGATTACCACGCCGCGCTGAAAATCGCTCCCGATCACGCGGAGGCGCTGGCGGCGCTGGCGCGCATCGGCGACTGACAATTGCATTGCGGGGGGTGAGGGCGGCGGTGTCCGACGCGGCCGCGCCGCGATCGGCGCGCGGCCGAGCACCCGGCGCTTTGCGGGCGCGGCGGCCGCGCGGCTTAGGATCGCCGCGGCAGCGGCAGGGGCGCTACTTGCTGCGCGCGTCCATGCACTTATGCGATTTGCCGCTGTAGTACATGTACGTACCGCAGCTCCCGGGACCCTTGCCGGCGACGTGCTTGCGGTGGTGCCGCGTGCCTGCCTTCGCCGTGGTGGTCGCCTTGACGGTCGCAACGAGTTGTCCATCGCTGTGGCGCAGGCCCGGATCTGCCGGACTTGCGGCCTGCAGTTTGGCCAGCGACGAGAACGCCACGACAAGCGCCAGGGCGAGGATATTGATGACGGATTTCCTGATACGCATTGGCAAATGCCTCCCGAAGTGAACGACGCGTGCCGATGGGGCGCCGAGAGCAGCGACGGCTCGGCAACGCTCGGTAAAGGCTATGACCCCAGAGATGAACAACAGATGACTGCGTGGCGGCTGCGCCACACAAATTCTTAAGCTAGGTTAAGGGATTAGGTTAAGGAACCGGCATCGACCGCCGGTGCAGAAGTGCATGTGGGCCACAGTGGCGCTTTGCCCGGCGCCGAGGCTTCGGTTAGAAGGTTTTTCCCCCTCGAAGGGCAAGGTTGCCGCCATGTCCCACAACTCGTTCGGTCACCTGTTTCGCGTGACAACCTGGGGTGAGAGCCACGGTCCGGCGATCGGCTGCGTCATCGACGGCTGCCCGCCGGGACTGCCGCTGCAGGCCGATGACATCCAAGCGTTTCTCGACAAGCGCCGGCCGGGCCAGTCGCGCTTCACGACCCAGCGCCGCGAACCCGATGTGGTACGCATCCTTTCGGGCGTGTTCGCCGACGACGCGGGGCTGCAGGTGACCACCGGCTCGCCGCTGGCGCTGATCATCGACAACGTCGACCAGCGCGAGAAGGACTACGCCAGCCACAAGGACACGTTCCGCCCTGGACACGCCGACTATGTCTACTGGGCCAAGTACGGAATTCGCGACTACCGCGGCGGGGGGCGCGCCTCGGCCCGCGAGACGGCCATGCGCGTCGCCGCCGGCGCCGTCGCCCGCAAGCTGATCCCCGGCGTCACGATCCGCGGGGCCTTGGTGCAGGTGGGCCCGCACCGCATCGATCGCGCGCGCTGGTCCTGGGGTGAGGTGGACAACAATCCGTTCTTTGCCCCCGATCCGGGGATCGTCAGCGTCTGGGCCGACTATCTCGACGCGGTGCGCAAGAAGGGCTCCTCGACCGGAGCGGTGATCGAGGTCGTGGCCGAGGGCGTACCGCCGGGCTGGGGCGCTCCGGTCTACGGCAAGCTCGACCAGGAGCTCGGCGCGGCGATGATGAGCATCAACGCCGTCAAGGCCGTGGAGATCGGCGCGGGCATGGCCGCCGCGGAGCTGTGCGGTGAGACCAACGCCGATGAGATTCGCATCGGCAACGACGGCAAGCCCTATTTTCTGTCGAATCACGCGGGCGGTGTCCTCGGCGGCATCTCCA
>JBPYEF010000219.1:0-6979 GCA_051985875.1 Hyphomicrobiaceae bacterium | reverse complement strand
CGTCCTTGGGCTTGCTCCTCCGCTCACCGCCTACGTTGTTGGGTGCGTGCGACACAGAGGCTTTGTCAGTCTCGCGCGCTACCGCATGGCGTTCTACGACACCAAGCTGCACTACGCGGTGCGCTATGCCCGGCACGCGCTGTCGATCGACGAAAACCGCCGCGCCTTCCGCTGCATACCTTGGGACGACAACCGCGTTCTCCGCGCCAGCATCGTTCCGCGCAACGAGCCGGCGCGCTGCAAGCAGGTGTGGTTCGCTGGCAATCACTGTGACGTCGGGGGCAGCTATCCCGAGGCGGAGTCGCGCTTGTCGGATGCCGCGTTGGCCTGGATGGTGCAGGAGGCGATGAGCCTGCCGCAGCCCGTGCACGTAGATCATTCCCTGCTGCGGTTGCACCCCGACTTTGCCGGCATGCAGCACGACGAGCGTCAGGCATTTCTCGCCGCCTGGCCGAACTGGCTGAGGGAAGGACTGCGCTGGCTGGTCGGGGCCAGGAATTTCGGATGGCGAGAGGGCCATCGGCAGATTGCGCCAGAGGCGGAACTGCACCCTTCGGTGCGCGATCGCTTCGAGCTTGCCGCCGTGCTGATCCACGGCAAAATGGCACCCTACCGGCCGAGGGCCCTGCGCAACCATGCGGAGGTCATGGGGTTCTGGTCGCGGCCGAGCCAGATGGCCGCACCAGCGCCCCAGTAGCGCGCAGGCGCTAGCCGCGCTGGCCGGAAAACGGCCAGCTGCCGACGCCACTCGCGCTGACGTTTCCGGAAATCTTGTCGGTTTCGATCTTGGCGGCGAACACCAGGGTCAGCGGCATCGGGTTCTTGATTGCCGCCTTAAAGCCGATCGCGCCGTCCGCGATCACGCCATCGAAAATATCGGTTGCGTTGCCGTCGTCGCCCGCTAGCCGACCAGTCAACACGCCGCCCGCCTCCCGCAGGGTCAGGGTCGACTTGCGCTCGCCGATTGGCGTCTGCATGACAAGCTTCCAGGTTCCGTCAGCGGACATGAAGGCGATCCTTTCTCGCGAGTTGCCTTGCCCCCTGCATGGCGCGAGCCCCGAGCCCAGCACCTTGCGGGAGGACTGGCGCCGGCGCAAGCCCAGTGGCGCCTGGGCCCAAGTCGGGGCGCCTGTCGCCGGAAATGGTTGGCGTGCGCGTGCCTTCTCATGCGGCCGGCCGCAGCGCCGGCGCGCTCTGCACCGGACGCGCAAACAGCGTGCGCCGCTCGAACGTCGAGGAGCGCAAAAAGGGGTGACGCTGCAACAATCGCTCGCGCATTTTGGCGTAGTCGAGGGTCATCAGGCAGATCGGTTTGCTCAGCGAGGGATAGTGTCGCGGTTCGCAAATCGGCCGATGACCAAACACGCGTCGGTAGAAGGCTTGATGCTCGGCGCGCACCGTCGCCAACAGCACGTTGGCATTGAAATGCTCCGATCCCAGCACCGCAAGGCGCGTCGTCACATAGCACAACTCTGGGTGCCGGCGCGACGCGGCACGGTCGGCGACGAACCGGGTAGGGTCGATGATGATGTTGCCCCGTGCGATCTCCGGCGCGAGGAGATCGGCAAAAGTGCCGAGTGCCGGCAGCTCCGGGTATGCCCGGGAACCGACGTGCAGGCGCATGGAGCTAGCCAATTCTCCGTCGATATAGACGCCAAAGATGAAGGCATTGCTCGATGTGTCGAACGCGTCGGTGAATCGCTCGGAGCGGTTGGGGGCGATCGCGTTCTCGCGCAGGTAGGCCGCATAGCGGAGGCGAAAGATCGCGTCCCTCTCCTCGGGTGTGGTGGCCCGGCGCACCTCCACGCGCTCCAGCAGCCGTAGCACCCGGTCCGACAAGGTGGGAGTCCGACCGGCGGGCTCGGGCACAAACGCCAACGCGACCATGGTTCCCTCCAACAAGGTCTCACGATGCGGTAAGGTTAATTGCGAGCTAAATCAAGTAAAGAATAAACTTACGCGCACAGGCTCCGTTGAACAGAGCGGTTAACATAAAGTTAATCCCGAGGTCAATCTGGTGCAGAGTCCGCCGGCAGATACAACATCGCCCTCTCAGCCGACCAAGACCGATCGCGGCGCCTTCCGCGCCACGCACATTAATCTTCGATGCTACGTGCCAGGTGGCCGTAACACATGATGATTGCCGGGCGCAGCGACCAGCCTTGCCGCGCCCGGCCGGTGGTTTGCGGCGCTTGCAGAACGCCAGGCGCGCGGAGCGCATTGGGCCCCGAGCGAGACATTGCTTGCGATGCTGAGCGAGCGCGTCGTGCCCGAGACGCCGGGGAGCCTAGCGGCGGCCCACAGCAGCGCCGCAGCCCGCGGGAGCGGAGAGGCGAGGCGAATGGTTCCGCGCGCAACCGTAGACCATTTTATCGATTTCGCTGCGGCTGATGCCGATATCGTGCAGCGCCCTGTCATCGAGGTGATGCAGCAGTTCGACCGCCGCGCGCCGTGCCCGCGATTCCCAATAGACCCGCCACCGCGCCCGCATACGCGCGAAGAGACGGTACATCCTGGCTCGCGCCGCTC
This sequence comes from Hyphomicrobiaceae bacterium, assembly GCA_051985875.1. Classification (GTDB taxonomy): domain Bacteria; phylum Pseudomonadota; class Alphaproteobacteria; order Rhizobiales; family Hyphomicrobiaceae; genus AWTP1-13. The sequence goes on along the minus strand of JBPYEF010000219.1, from coordinate 4,450 downwards.
CATCCGAAAGCAGCAGGACGTCTATCCCGGTCGTGCGCGAAAGGTCCCTGTTTCCCATCACTCCTCCGCACCCCCTATATGCTTGCGGCGCGGCGCCGCCCCTCCCCGGCCGCTCGCATGAGTACGGCTCAATCAAGGCGTCCAGTTTCGGGTACAAATAGATTGATATGCTGAAGGGGACAAACGATACTATCTCGCCTGCAAGTTGAAGGAATCTCAAGCATCCATGCGCCACCCGATGCCGCCGCTGAACGCGCTGCGGGCCTTCGAAGCGACCGCTCGCCACTTGAGCTTCTCCAAGGCCGCGACCGAGCTGCACGTGACGCCGGCCGCCCTCAGCCACCAGGTGCGCGGGCTTGAGGAGATGCTCGGGCGTAAGCTATTTCATCGCCGCGCGCGCTCCATAGCCCTGACCGAGGATGCGCGGCTCATCTACCCCGGCATCCATTCCGCCTTTCAGGGCCTGCGCGAGGCGATTGAGCGGCTCTCCGACAGCAGGCAGGACAACGTCCTCGTCATCAGCGCCACGCCCGGGCTGACGGCCAAGTGGCTGGCACCCCGGCTCTATCGCTTTCTCGCCAAACACCCGGACATTGACCCACGCATCTCCGCGAGCTCCGGGTACGCCAACTTCGTGTCCGATGGAGTCGACGTCGGCATCCGCCTGAGCTCGGGCGCCCATCCGGAACTGTATGTCGAGAAGCTGTGCGATGAATGGCTTCTGCCCGTGTGCAGCCCGCGGCTGCTTCTGGGATCCCGGCGGCTTGCCTCGCCTCACGATCTTGCGCACTTTCCCCTCATCCAGGTCGATCTGCCGGGGATCGTCCCGACCTGGTCGGATTGGCTCAGCATGGTCGGTGTGGATGGGATCGATACCACGCGCGGGTTGCGTCTCAACGTTGCCGACCACGCGCTCGATGCGGCGTCGGAAGGGGCGGGCGTCGTACTTGCTTATAAGCTCGTAGCAGCCCGCTACCTCATGCTCGGCCAGCTCGTCGTGCCCTTCGGGCCGCAATTGCCGGTACCGGGACGCGCCTATCATTTCGTGTGCCCGCGCGGGCGCGAGCGGCGCCCCGCGATTGCCGCGTTCAGCAACTGGCTGCGTGAGGAGATCGCGGAAACGCTGTCGGCGTTGCGCCGGATTCCCGTAAGTTCATATACGCCGCTACCCGCAGGCGAGGGCAAGAGGGCCTGAGGAGGAGCATCGTGCGCACGTACAGGATCGCCGCCATTCCCGGTGACGGCATCGGCGGCGAAGTGGTGCCCGCCGGCATCGAGGCGCTGTCGGCGTGCGCCAGGTGCGATGGGGGTTTTGCGCTCAGCTTCGAAAGCTTCGACTGGGGCTCCGATCGCTACCGTCGGACCGGCACTTTCATGCCCCAGGAAGGGTGCAAATTGCTTCGAAACTACGATGCCATTCTGTTTGGTTCGGCCGGCGCACCGGATATTCCCGATCACCTCACGCTGTGGGGCCTGCGGCTCGCCATCTGCCAGCCGCTCGACCAGTACGCCAATGTGCGCCCAACCCGCATTCTGCCGGGCATCGCCAGCCCGCTCAAAGGAGTGACCGGAGGCGAACTCGACTGGGTGATCGTGCGGGAGAATTCGGAAGGGGAATACGCCGGCGTCGGCGGACGCGTGCACCGCGGGCTGGCAGAGGAGGTTGCAACCGACGTTTCCCTGTTCACGCGCACGGGCGTCGTGCGCATCATGCGCTTTGCCTTCGCCCTCGCTCGCTCGCGATCGCGCAAACGGCTCACGGTCGTCACCAAGTCTAACGCCCAGCGGCACGGCATGGTGCTGTGGGACGAGATCGCCAGCGAGGTTGCAGGCGAATTCCCCGATGTCAGCTGGGACCGGATGTTGGTCGATGCCATGACGGTACGCATGGTGTCGAAACCGCAATCGATCGACACCGTCGTCGCCAGCAACCTGCACGCGGATATTCTGTCTGATCTCGCTGCAGCGCTCGCCGGCTCACTCGGCATCGCACCGACCGCTAACCTAAATCCGGAGCGCATATTCCCATCGATGTTCGAGCCGATACACGGCTCGGCTTTCGACATTGTCGGTAAAGGTGTTGCCAATCCAATCGGCACCATTTGGTCGGGCGTTCTCATGCTCGAGCATCTCGGCGAGGCGCGCGCCGCCGCGCGCCTGATGCGCGCCATCGAACGCGTGACAGCCGACCCGGCGCTGCATACGCCCGATCTCGGAGGTCTGGCGACCACGGCGGAAGTAACGTCCGCCGTGTGCAGAGCGCTGGAGTGCGAGGACGGTTGAGCAGGGCTTCGGCGCACCCCTTCAGCGAGCCGGGCCCGTCTCGATTGGCAGGCGTGGTTCTGCCCCCCACTCGCTCCACGAGCCGTCGTAGACGGCCGCGTCCGAACGCCCGAGCATCGCGAGGGCCAACGCGATTATCCCCGCAGTCACTCCCGACCCGCAGGACGCCACGACCGGCTTGGCGACGTCCACACCGGCTGCGGTGAATGCGGCCCTGAGCTCGGGTGCCGACCTCATCGTGCCGTCTGCGTTCAGAAGACTGGCGAAGGGTACGTTCCGCGCACTGGGTATATGCCCCGAGCGCAGGCCGGCCCGCGGCTCGGGCGCTCGCCCCTCGAAGCGCGGCGCAGCCCTCGCATCGACGATCTGAGCGGTGCGCGATCCGGTTACGGCGCTGACTTCGGCGGCGTCACGGATCAGCTTGGCATTGAGGCGGGCGGTAAAGTGGCGCGCCGAGCGCGGGCGCGCTGGTCCGTCCTCCAGCGGGCGCCCCTCCGCCTTCCACTTCTTCAGGCCGCCGTCGAGGACGCGCACCTCCTCATGACCCATGGCGCGGAACATCCACCACACCCGCGCAGCAGAGTAGATCCCCTCGCTGTCGTAGGCAACGATCTGCATGCCGTCGCCGATTCCCATCTCCTTCATACGGCGCGCAAAAACGTCCGCCGGAGGCAGCATGTGCGGCAGCGGCGTGGATTTGTCGGCGATGTCGTCTATGTCGAAAAACAGCGCTCCGGGAATGTGCTCTGCGGCAAATTCAGCCTTGGCGCTGCGTCCGCTGTTTGGCAGATGCATCGACCCGTCGACGATGACGAGGCCAGGAGCGTGCAAGTGCGCACCCAGCCAGTCGGTCCGTGCCAGCCATTTGTCCCGGTCGTCCATTTGCCTCCCTTCGCGCTACCACTCCTGCGGGCGTATTATCGGACAAACGCCACGCGGATGCGTCGGTTGCGCCTGCCCTTCTTCTCGATTTTGCTGACGGCCACTTGGCCGATCTCCCCGGTGGCACGCACGTGCGTTCCCCCGCATGGCTGCAGATCGATAGCGCCGTTCTCGCCGATGGCGATCAGGCGCACCCTGCCGCCGCCTCGCGGCGGTTTGACAGACATGGTGCGGACCAGGTGCGGATTGGCCTCGAGTTCGGCATCGCTGATCCAGCGTTCCTCGACCTTGTGGTCGGCCCCTATCAGCGCATTGAGCTCGGCGGACAATGCCTCCTTGTCGACGGCAGCCGCGTCCTCGATGTCGAAGTCGAGGCGGCTCTCTTTTTCACCGATCTGGCCGCCAGTAACCGGATATTTGACAAGGGCGCACAGCAGGTGCACGCAGGTGTGCATGCGCATCAGCCGGTTGCGGGCCTCCCAGTCGAGCACCGCGTGCACCTGTTCGCCGGGCGCGGGCAATGCAGCGCCTGGCGCGGGGATGTGCACGATGGCCGCTCTATCCGCCCCGTAAACCGTGGTGGCAATCGGGCAGGGCGGCCTACCGGCGATTTCTAGAGCACCCGCGTCGCCCGGTTGTCCCCCCGCTGCAGGATAGAACACCGTGCGGTCGAGAACGACACCGCCTGCGTCGCTGGTGAGCACACGCGCCGAACAGGTGCGCAGATAGGCGTCCGCCCGATAAAGCGGTTCGGTCATGTCTTCCTCACGCGGGCGCGTCGACGAATACGCGCGGCAGCTCCGGGGCGGTCTGCGACAGCCAAGAGGGGGTGGGCAGGCCCTTGGAACTCAGGAACGCCGCGTCGTACAACTTCGATTGGTAGCGAGTGCCGTAATCGCAAAGCAGGGTGACGATGGTGTGCCCCGGCCCAAGCTCCCGGGCCAGACGGATCGCGCCGGCGACGTTGACACCACTCGAGCCCCCTACGCACAAGCCCTCCTCTTGCAGCAGTTGAAAGCAGATCTGCACCGATTCCGCATCGGGGATCAGATAGGCGTGATCGACCTTTGCCCCCTCGAGATTGCTGGTAATGCGGCCTTGTCCGATGCCCTCGGTGATCGATGAACCCTCGGCCTTGAGAACACCCTTGGTGTAGTAGCTGTAGAGTGCCGCGCCTGGAACATCGGCAAGGGCAATCCTGACCCGCTGGGATTTTGCCTTCAAGCCGTCGGAGACCCCACCGAGCGTGCCGCCCGATCCCACTGCGGAAACAAAGCCGTCGATC
>JBPYEF010000218.1:0-4547 GCA_051985875.1 Hyphomicrobiaceae bacterium | reverse complement strand
GGCCGCCCTCCTAGGGCGGCCTTTTCCCAAGTTTGCACAGAGAGCTGACGTTTTCGCGCAGCCGGCGGCGTGGGCACTCTTTGCGAGGTAAGCACGCCTGCCTCCGATCACCAGATGATCTCGGGCGCGCGGTTGGCAGCTGCGCCGCCGGCGCGAGAAGCGTCCGGCAATGCGTTTGCCGGCGGCACAACCTTGCCGCGCCGATTGTGATACGCGCGAAGGCGCTTCTTGTCGGCGGGTGCTTGCGAATCTCAAGGCAGTCGTGGCCAATACGGCCGCGTGATGGGGCACTGATTCGGAGAGGCACTCATGGCGATCATCGACAAACAGCGCATCGCCGCGGTCGCGACCTTGCAAGGGCTCGGCTACGCCCTTGGTGAGATACCGCCGCCAGCCGCGGCCACCTTCATCTGCGCTACCGAGTCCGACGCGCTACACGCCGCTCTGGTGCGCCGCCGCGACGCACTGCCCGGATTCATGGAGGGCGCGCCGCAAGAGAATGAGCTCCGCAGCATCGCGGATGCAATCGAAGCCTACGAGGCCAAACGCTGGCCAACCGCAGATGAGCCGCGCACCGGGGGGTAGTCCTGCGGCGCCTCCAGTACCTCGATACGCCTCCGTCTGCAATGATTGCGACACCGCTAATGCGGGAGGCGTTGGTCCGCATGCTCGCGCGCTGCTTCGCTGCAGCAAGGCACCCGGTTCCTTCGGCCGCCGTGGCGAAAAGGCCACAGCTTCCCCCGGCTGCACGCCGAACAACCGCACGGCGCTGCGCGCGTCCGCTTCACTACGCACGACGTTTGCGCGGCGATCGGGAACCAGCAGCGGAACTGGCATCTCGCACGTCCGCGTATCGGCCATGCCGGCAGAGTGACCATCGACATGGGCTGGGTGTGCTGTCGCGCTCACACCCCCGCATCCTGCCGGGCCGCGCGCAAAGTCTGCGCACTTCTTTCCAGGTTGGCACGCTCGTCGCTGGAGAGGTCCAGCGGCAACAGCGAGGCAATACCAGCGCGGCCGACTATGCTCGGCAGCGACAGCGTGACGCCGAACGCGGGCTGATAACTGCCGATTGGGAGGGCTGCACGTTCGTCCCGCAGCACGATCTCGGCAATGCGTGCCGCGACCATGCCGATACCGTACTGACTCGCCTCATGCCCCTCGATGATCGTGATATTGGCGTATCGCACGTCCTTCTCGAGCTGGGCCCGCACTTCATTCAGTCGTTCGCCGCGTGTTTCCAGCATCTGCCGCACCGATACGCCGGCAATGCGCGCAGACGACCACAAGAACACCTGCGAGGTGCCGTGGTCACCTATCACCTGGGCCTCGACGTACGCCGGATCGACCCCGAAGTGACGTCCGAGATGCACCCGGAAGCGCAGGCTGTCGAGGAACGTGCCCGCGCTCAACACGCGATCGTGACCGGCCGCTTCGCGTGCGATGTCCGCCAGCGGATCGGGTGGGTCGGTGACCGCGACCAGCACCGCATCCGGTGCCGCGGCAACGATATGTGGGACGATCTCGCGGTAGATGCCGGCGTTCCTTGCCAACAGCTTGAGCCGGCCGCGCGCATCGTTGCGGTCGGTCGCACCGCCGGTCTTCTCGTTGACCCCGGAAGTGATTAGCACCACGCCCGAGCCGGCGAGCGCCCGATAGTCGCCATCGGTGATATCGACCTTGGGCGCGAGCGGGGCTCCGTAGCGCAGGTCGGTAGCGACCGCTTGTGCGGTCTTGCGCGTGCGGTTGACGAGCACGATCTCGCGCGCGCTACCGCGCGTCACCGCCGCAAGAGCGATGGCGCAGCCAACGTTTCCGGTGCCGACGATGCCTAGTTTCAAGGCTGGCCTCCTGTTTTTGCCGGGTCCCTCGCCTGTGTCGCTCGAGCCAGCAGTGGAGACGCGCCCGAGCAGAGATGGGACATGCAGAGATGGGACATAGAGCGTCGGAGCCACTCAAGTACTGACCCCGACCGCACCTGGAATAATCGAGCGGCGTGCATGGTTCCAGTGGGTGCATGCCCAGCATGCGGCCGCCGCCTTCTCGTGGGTTAGCATTGGTACGAGGTGACAAATGCGGCGGCAGAGCATCCACGGCAGCATTGGCGCGGCTGACGCGATTTGGCAGGCTCCTTTCTGCTGCATGCGCGAAGATCTACGGCCTCGCCTCGCAGCGGGCCAACGCGCCGCGGCGCAATGGGATCCACTCGGGCATTCAGGGGTCAGAGGCTCCGTCACTTTGGCGCTTCGCTCGTCGTCGAACGCCAGTCCTTGGCATACAGCGGGAGCGTCCCAGTATTGAACGCTCTGGCGTCGTAGGAGTGCAGCTCGCGTTCAAATCTGAGCGTCGGTAGGGGGCGACGCCACAACCAGCCAAAGGAGCCAATATCTTCGCTGACGGCCTCCTCAAGCCGGAGCCTAAAGCGGTAGGAGCCTATCTCGTGAATGAGCTGATCGGGCTTTTCCTGTTCACCGCGTGTGTAGAACAACACGCTCTCCGTGCGGCTGGTCCGGCCCGCCAGCGAGATTGGCGCAAACGGCTGATAAGCACCGCTGCGTGTTCGCTCCATGGTCCAGCGCCCGAATTCGGCGCTGTAGAATTGCTTGGTTTCGTTGGTGCGCGGGTCGGTGACGGAAAGTTCTATGGAAAGAACGGTCCCGGTCTGAGCGCCTTCATTCGCGAACGTCACGGGGATTGCGATCATCTCGAAATTAGAGTTCTGGTAAGGGGCAGAGTATTGGATTACCGGCGGAACGAAGATGCGCAGGTCGGCTGGCTTGAGCGAGCTTTCCCACAAGCTGTAGATCGACAGAGCAACAGCGACTGCGGAAAAGATTGCGGCCAGGCGGCCGCCTTTGGAGCTTGCCCCCGCATCAATGGCGATTGCTTCGCCCTGTTGCATGGCGCGATCGCGACGAAAGAGTCTCATTCGGTTTCCCCCCGAGTGCTGCACCTTTAATCGCCAGCCGAGCAAGCTGTCTTGGCTCAATTTGGGCAATCCATAACGAATGCACCTCGCGCCCGCACGTGGACGCGGGCGACGGCGTTGGCCTCCCGGCGCCACTGCGGACCGATTGGCCCGCAAATGACCATTGTTCGGATTGGGCAATATCCGACGACGATGACCACAGCGGTTGCAATCGGCGCGCCGCCGATGCAGGCGGTAACGGTTTCCTGAATGGACTTCGATCCTCGGCCGCGGACCGTTCATCTCGCCGTCGGCTGAAGTGCTCCAGCAGAGGGGCACGCCATCTCGCGCCCGGGGTCGGCCAGCCTACCCGCCTCGCGGTCGAAAAGAGGTGCCAATCGCGGGCTTAAATGCTCCTAGCGGGGGCCAACCGCAGGGTGGGCGTCCTGCTGCCATGCCCTCGGTTGGAGATTGGGAGCACTACCCATTGCTTCGCCAAGATTACGGGCCACTCTATCCGCTTCCGGACAAGCGCGAGGTGAAGCCATGTTCCGCCAACTCGCAATGCTGGTCACCTTGCTGACCTGCTGCTCCCTCGCGTTCGCCGCTACCGAAGAGGATCGGCGCAGTTGCGCAACCGAGCGCAATGCCGATTCGAGAATCGCGGCCTGCACGAGGGTAATCGAGGACCAGGCGACGGCGACGACCGTCCGCTCCATGGCCTATCACGACCGCGGATTCGCCTATGAGAACAAGGGATTACACGAGCTCGCCATTGCCGATTTCGACGAGGCCATCAAGATTGATGCAAGTGACATAGCCGCACTCAATGGTCGCGCTAGAGCGAACCTCGCGCGCGGCCAGTACGATCGAGCAATCGCGGATTTCACGCAACAGCTGACTAAGGTTGCCGGTAGCGATCGCCTCTACAACGAGCGCGGGCTTGCGTATCTGAACAAGGGTGAACTCGCGCCCGCTCTTGCGGACTTCGAGCAGGCGCTAGCATTGAATCCGACGAATGCAGCGGCCAGGAACAATCATGGCGTCGTGCTCGGCAAGCAGGGCAAGCCCGAGCTCGCCATCGCAGAATACGCGGAGGCCCTACGCGTCGCGCCGGAGTACTTGCTTTGTTACACCAATCGCGGCCGTGCGTATGAGCAGTTGGGTCAATTTCAAGAAGCTCTTGCCGACTACAAGCACGTGCTCGACCAGCAGGGCCGAAAGTCGCTCGATGACCAGCGGGCCAAGCTGCAGGCCAAACAGCGCTTTGCTCGCCTCTCGGCACTTGTGGCCGAAGGCAAGGCGACGACAAGGAGCGTGATGCTATCAGAGCGGCGGGTTGCGCTCGTTATCGGTAACGGCGCATATCAGAATGTGCCGCCGCTGACCAACCCCCCCAACGACGCGAAGGCAGTAGCGGGCGCCCTGCGCGCAGTTGGGTTCACCGAGGTTCGCGAGGTTTACGATAGCGATCTGGCAAGCTTCACGAAGGCGTTGAAGGACTTCGGCGACCTTGCTTCTAGCGCCGATTGGGCGGTGATCTACTATGCAGGACATGGTGTCGAGATCGGCGGCATAAACTATCTGATCCCCATCGATGCCAAGCTTGAAATGCAGTCCCATGTCGAGGACGAAGCCA
>JBPYEF010000217.1:0-6077 GCA_051985875.1 Hyphomicrobiaceae bacterium | reverse complement strand
CACGCAACCCGCCGGTTGCCAAACACCTGTTGTTGCGCCTCTCCGATCTCAGGGCAGGCGAGCCACTGTCCTTGTCTCTGCCTGCAGATATGACCGTTGAACACGTCTTGCCGCGCAAGCTCAGCGCGCGCAGCGAATGGCGCGCCTGGTTTCCCGACCCAGAGGAGAGGGAGCAATGCACCGAGGCCCTCGGCAACCTCGTGCTGGTTACGAAAGCGCAGAACGACAAGGCGAGCAACCTCGGCTTCGCGCGCAAGCAAGAGATCTATTTCAACACCCCTGGAGTGCCCATTGCCCGGATCAACGAGGATTTGCGGGCACGGCACATGTGGACGGGGGAAGAGATCCGCAGGCGTGACGCGGAATTGATGCAGCAGGTCGAAGTGCGTTGGCATTTCACGGCGAGCGGCGTTCCGGAGCACTTTGCCGATCTCGCCGACAACGACGCCCCGCGCGAGCTACAGCGCGCGTGATTGCCGGCGGTGCCCACGGGTGTTTTGGCGCAACCGCCGGCAGCGAGATCGAGCGCGGCCAAGCACGCGCCGGGGTGCCGCAGGCTGCACGGCTTTGCCCAAACACGTAATTTTTCATAGCAGCATCGGGCCGGCCGCGGTGAGCGGCGTTGGGCGTCCGACCGCGCTGAAACCGAGCCATTCGGCAAGGGCGCAACGCAGCCGTCGCGCGTCAGGCCCAAAATAGCCTGCTCCGCCAAACGGCTCCGCTCCCCTCTAATCCTGCCGTACAGGGAGCTTGGCGCATGGGCGCCTAGCCGGCGAACACAGTGATGCGCGCCGCAAATATCCATGTTGTTCCCGCCGGACGCTCGTGGTTTGCCCGGATGGATGCCCCCCGGACCCTTGAACCATCTTTGCGACCCGGTAAGCCGCTCCTCGAGCTGGGAAGGCAGAGGGCCACTGCTTGGCTCTGCGATCGACCCTAGCCGCCGCGACGGCGTCTGCCGACCACGTGGCGCAAGGAACGCTCTCTCAAGGAAAGCAACGCTCTGGCTGGCCGATGGCGTGGAGGGGTTGAGATGGTTTGCGGGGAAGGGATCGCGTCGCCGCAACACGTGGGCTGCCGTTCCCGTGTATCGGCGCCGATCTACAACTTGCGCGTATTCCCGCGACGCACGCTTGCCGAAGACTGGCCACATAACAGCCGCCACGTGCTGTTAGGCTAACACCTGCATCCGAGTAAGATGCCCATGGCCCGCACACACGCAGTTGCCACCCGCCTTTGTGCTGAACCGAAGAGCGCGCCCTCGGCGATGCCGCGGCATCGTCCGGGCGAACCGCGCCTGCTCGCGGCCGGAGAATACCTGTACCGCGAAGCCGAGCCCAGGCTCTGCATCTACCGGGTCGAACGGGGAGCGATCGCGCTGTTTCAACGGCGCCAGGTTTGGCACGGCAACAACGTGCAGATAGCCGGGCCAAGCGATTACATAGGGCTTGGATGTTTGGGTCATCACCGGGACAATGCCCGTGCCTTGGTGGAGAGCGTCGTCAGGACGATTTCCCACCCGGAGAGCGCACAGCTCTTGGAGCACGATGCCGAACTCCAAGAGAAACAGAACGAGGCGATCGAGCGGGATTTTGAATATGGCAAACTGGTAGCGCGCAATCGCGGGCGCGCCAACCCAGTGGAATGCGTGGCAACGTTCCTCATCGCCCTGTCCACGCAGAATGCCTACGAGGGTCGAGACCAGCACCTCATATACGATGCGCTGGACTCCAGCGCTGTCACCGGCCTGCTTGGGATTGATCAGAGCACCTTGGGATGCACCCTTGGTGAGCTGGAAGCGATGAACCTTGTTGAGCGCTGCCCAGCTGCGAGCTTGCGCATCAAGAATATCGAGGCGCTCCGGCGAGTGGCGCAAGGCCAGCAGCCCGCCCCCAGCAGACGTATTGGTGCAGAAGCGCAAGCACGCGATGGTAGTCCGCCAGTGCCGCTCGTGGATAGAGCACTTGCTTCACCCGCTGGCAGGTGTGTCCTGAGAAGCGCGGAAACCCGATTGCAAGCCGACTTGAACAGGCATCGCTTCAATACGGAGGGGGCGGTGCATCTTTTCACGCGCAGTACCGACGCTGCGGTTTGGTCCTATCTGCGGAACAACCCGCTGGCGCGAATCATCTATCGAAACTACCGCGCAACGCTCGCCGGGCGCGAAAAGGGTCTGCAGTTGGCCCGCGCGTTCATCGAACGCACCAAGGCAACGGATCAGCGTCCCGCTCGCTTTTGGTTCAAGTTTGCGCTCGGCCCCTGACGGGCGAGCACGCGCCCCGCAGAGAATGCCACACGCTGACGGGGCGGCGGTTGCAGCTGCGCCCTTTGCGGTTACTACCAAACTGCCGCCAGTGCTCCGCCCTCGGCGCGCAGCGCCAGGGTGGGGGTGAAGGCGGCTTTGGGCGAAGCCCGAAACCTGTCGCGAACGGAAAAAGAACCCGCGACCCTCCTGGGCCGTTGCGCTTGATGGCTCGTGTCCGGGTTACGCGGACACGCGCCGGGCACCCATGCGCAATGAACGGCCGAAATAAACGGCCGAAATGAACGGCAAGGTTTTCGCGACAGGCACGCGGTTTTCCGCCTGTCGGTCCAGCCTTGCTGAAGGCCGAAAGGGATCCCGGCGGACGAATGAGGAAGCGAGGACGTGTTCGTTGGCTCTCTTTCCGGTCCAGGGCGTTGGCCCCCTGCAGAGGGAAGCTCCATCCTGAGCGCCTCGGCGCTAGGACGGAGAGGACGTCACAAGCCATTCGAGGGAAGCGTCTTCCCCGCTTGCATTCGCCCTCATCCGGTCCAGCCCAGAAGCGAACTCGAGCGTGCGGCGCACTACCAATTGCCGTTGCCTATCCAGGGTAACGAGGTGATAGCTGTCGTCGAGAACCAGGGCTTCCGTTAGACCACCGAGCTTGTTTTGCAGAAACTCGAGGTTGCGCAAGCTGGCGCGATCATCCTGACGCGGGTGCACAATCAGCGTTGGTTGCCGTACGTTGCCGAGTTCATTTCTCACCTTGCGCACGAGCCCGCGCAATTCCAGCATGGTACTCCCCGGTAGTGCGGCGATACCCGCCCTCGCGCTCTCGCCGCCCGCGATTGCCCGCTGCACGCGTGCGCGAATGTGCGGGGCCTTCACGCCCCACGGATCGCACTCCGAGAAACCGACGTAATCTGCCAGCCATTTCTGGGTCACCAGCCGAAATAGCTTCGCGTACCATGGAACACCCCATCCATCGAGCCATAGTGACGGGGCATACAGCACGAGTGCGGAAACCTCGTGTGCGTGCTCGGCGGCCAGATGAAGCGCAAGTATGGCTCCTGCGGAAAGCCCGCCAACCACCACTTCGTCGCATTTTTGGCACATGCGCCGGTGCGCATCTTTGATGCTCGTGTACCAATCGCTCCAAGTGGTCTCCGTCAGGGTGCTGGCACTACTGCAGTGGCCGGCAAGCTGGGGTACGTGCACACAGTATCCGCAGCGCGCCAACGCCTGGGCCACGTAGCGCATCTCGATCGGCGTCCCACCCAGCCCGTGAATGAGAAGGGCCCCTCGCCTGCCTCCGCTGTAGTAGATGCCTTCGTCAATCAGGCGCATGAGCGCTCCCTCGCGCCCGCGCCTTCGCTAGCCCAGGACCGTGAGGAGCGGGCCGCCGCAGCGTCCTTGCGCGCGAGCCATGCCGCGAGGTGCATTGTAACCTCTTCGAAGTTGTCGAACGTCGCGTGGCGTTTGCCCGCGGCGCGGCAGTGCTCGACGAGTGCTCCTCTCGCAATCACGTAGTCGGCCGAGGTTGCCGCACAGAAATCGGATCGGCCGTCGCCGACCACAACCCGAGGCCGGGAATGCGGCTGCGGGGCATGGGAACACTTGCAGTTGGCCGCGTCGGAGCGGCAATCGGCGCGCATGTATGGCAGTCGCAGCCGCCACCGCTCCCCCCCTTGCCACTCGAGCTTGTTTGCAAAGAACGGCACGGCGAGACCCGCGCCGGTCAACGTCCCCTCGACCATGCGGTCGAGCCCGTCGGACACAACTCGGACATCCCCGCCCTCGGCCTCGCAGAATTCCAGAAATGTGCGAAAACCAGGATCTATTCGGATATTCGCGATTTGATTATCCAGCTCCTCGGGAGAAACCCGCAGCAGTTCGACCTGCCGTTGCATGCATTCGCGCGACGAGATCCGGCCGCGCTGCCACGCTTCCTCGAGGACGCGCCAGAGGGGATCCGCAAAGCGCTCGAACAAGCGGTCGGTCGGGTCATCTTGAACAATGGTGCCATCGAAATCGACGAGGACATCCCAGGTCACGGCCTTCTGTTGTTGCAACCGAGGACTCTCCTCAAAGTCAGCTGGAATTTCCCGCTGCCACGAAGGCCGCGCGTCCTCCAGCATCCCTCGCCGATCCAACGCGCGGCGTACCGACAAGCAACCGGAATGGCGATGGTTAGCAAGCGCTGATCGTTCACATTATGCGATCGGGTGGAATCCTGATTTTCCCATTCTGGCGCTCACAAAACCCCGGTTTGCCGGATTGGGATTGTCAAACTTCATCAAATAATCACCATGGCCGCGATTTACCTTAATCGCCGTTATTTACCTTAATTCTACAGGAAAAACGCCGTAACCGGAGCAGGCTGATCCTGATGCGAGGTATAGAACCGGCCATGTCATACGCCAACTCCGGCGAATTGCCACGCGGATATTTGCGCTCCTCGCAAGCGCCGATTGCCGCTGCGACATGCTCTTTGCTCCGAGCATGTGTCGCCCTCGCACGCTGCCGTGGGACACTACCCGACGGCGTTTCCGGGCTTTTGCCTATTGCCATCGACGCCGGCTCGACCGAGCGTCCCAGCGTGAACTTCGAGCGATGGCCGGCGACTGAAGATGCTGCCGGGGTAGCCGATGCTGGTGGACTTGCACGCGCTGTTGCAGCCTGCCGGATCGCGAAATACGCGCGCGTGAGTCACTGCTAGCGCTGTGGAGCCGGTGTCGATTGCATGTGGCAGATTATGTTTCTACATCCACTAATCGTGCGCATTGTCGTCTTTCTCGGCGTGCACATCGGCCTGCTCGCCGGCATTTTGGCATTTAGTTAGCAACGGCAGTGGCCCACGCATGTCACGGTCCCCCGGACATCGTCAGTTCTCTGCATAGGCGCCTCCGCGCGCGGGCGGGTGGGGCGACTTACAACCAACTTGGCGGCCCAAGGCGCTTCCCACAGCGCATAGAAACAACGGTATTCCCCTGCCGTTTGTGTGCTAGTATTCCCTGGTGAGAAGGCTTTGTGCTTATTCTCGCGGTGCCGACCAACGGCGCAGGTCGGGCAGCAATCCGGCTTTAAAGCGGCGGTCCAGCTTCAAAGAAGTGGTCCAGCTTTAAAGAGTCACTGGCTTGCGCTTAACCCTGTTGGGCGCAAGTTTGCCCGTAAGCTCGGTACAAAACCCACTGGCGGCAGCCTCAGTGTTTACCGTGTCGCTAACCGCGGGTTTCCCCTAATGGCTTTCTGACTCCAGACGTGCATGGTTTACTCGACGGAACAGACGGGATCATCAGAGCTGTGACACGGATTCTGATCGCTGACGACCACGTGGTCGTGAGGCTCGGGCTGCGGCACATCTTGCAGGCGCATCCAGGCTGGGAGATCGTTGCCGATGCCGTAGACGGCAAGGATGCCGTCACCCAGTGTCTTGCGACCAAGCCAGACATCGCCGTCCTCGATTATTCCCTGCCGTCTTTGAACGGCATCGAGGCCACGCGACAAATACTCCTGGAACTGCCTAAGACTGAGATCCTAATATTCACGATGCACGATAACGAATATATATTCAAAGAGTTGCTCGAGGCGGGAGCGCGTGGGTATCTCCTCAAGTCCGAAGCTCGGACACATCTTATTCGCGCCATCGAAAATCTGGCGATGCATAAGCCGTTCTTTTCCGCGACGTCGGCGGAAGCGCTCGCGCAGGGGCAGCGTCGGCAACCGCAACGCACCCGGTCTGCCCTGACCGACCGTGAGCGCAGCGTGGTACAATTGATCGCCGAGGGCAACACCAACAAGCAGGTGGCAATCAGTCTGGCGATAAGCCTGAAAA
>JBPYEF010000216.1:0-9202 GCA_051985875.1 Hyphomicrobiaceae bacterium | reverse complement strand
TACTTGTGCGGTGCGGGAGCGCACCCCGGGGGTGGCGTAACCGGCCTGCCCGGACGCAATGCGGCACGGGAGATTATCCGCGATTTTCGCACTCCGTTGCGCTACGCCCGGCGCTAGAGCCTCGATTTCCGGGCGCAACCACCTTATATTCGCGGGTGAGACCAGCTGCGAGCCACGAGCGGGAAATGACCAAGCGAGCACGCCTCCCGGTAATGACGCTTACCGACCGCGCGGCCGAGCGCATCAAACTCATGATGCGCGAGCAGGGCCGTGCCGCCGGCGTGCGCATCGGCGTCAAGAAGGGCGGTTGCGCCGGCATGGAGTACACCATGGAGTGGGCGGCGGAGGCGAAGCCGCACGAGGAGATCGTCGAGCATGCGGGGGCCCGGGTGCTGATCGATCCCATGGCCGTCATGTACCTTCTCGGCACCGAGATGGACTACAAGATCGACAAGCTTTCGGCGCAGTTCGTGTTCGCCAATCCCAACCAGAAGGCGGCGTGCGGCTGCGGGGTATCGGTCACGCTTGCCCCCGCATCGCACGAAAAGCTCAGTGCACTTGGAGGTTAAGCCGGGAGGTTGAGCCGGGAGGCTGAACCGGGAAGCTGAGCTTCTTTCGCGGGCCTGCCGCGAACGCGATCGATTACCGCGGCGTCCCGTCGCCGCCGGAGGGCGTGGTCCAGCGCTCTGCGGCCGTCACGTCGGATTGGCGCGCCTCCACCCAGCGCTCCCCGCGCGGCCCATTTTCCTTCTTCCAGAACGGGGCTTGGGTTTTCAGATAGTCCATCAGGAACTCGGCGGCGGCGAACGCCGCCTGCCGGTGTGCCGCCGCCGTCACCACCAACACGAGCGGCTCGCCTGGCCGAAACGTCCCCACGCGGTGTACGATCAGGCTCGCCTGCAGTGGCCAGCGCTGCAGCGCTTGCCGCTCGACCTTCAGCAGCTCGTTCTCGGTCATGCCCGGATAGTGCTCGAGCGTCATGGTGGTGACCGTTTCGCCCGCGTTCGTGCGGCGCATGAGGCCGGTAAAGGTAACGATCGCGCCGATGTCGGTTGCCCCGGAGGTCAGCAGCGCCACCTCCCGGCCGGCATCGAACACCTCGTGCTGCACCCGCACCGCCACAGCTCAGCCCCCGGTGACCGGTGGAAAGAAGGCGATCTCGCGGGCTCCGGCCAGCGGGGCGTCCGCCGACACGTGGCGGCGGTCGACCGCGGCGCGGATCACCTCCGGCTTGGCAAAGGCGGCGGCATGGCGCGCATCGCGCGCCTTCAGCCATTCAATCAGATCACCGACGGTGTCGACCCCGGTCGGGAGCGCGACCACCTCTTCGGCCTTGCCGGTCTTCTCCCGCACCCAGGCGAAATACAGAATCTTGAGGGAGCTTGCCATCGGGCTTCCCGCTAGCGCTCGATGGCCGTGCGAACGGCCGCCTTCAGATAGTCGAACCCGGTCCACAGCGTGAGCAGCGCGGCGACCCACAGCATGGCCAGTCCGGCGCGGGTGACGCCGGGCAGGATCCTGTCGCCCGCCGGGCCGGCGATCAGGATGCCGAGCGCGATCATCTGCAGGGTGGTCTTCCACTTGGCGAGTTGGGTGACGTGCACCTTCACGTTGAGCTCGGCCAGGAATTCCCGCAGGCCGGAAACCAGAATCTCCCGGCACAGGATGATCGCAGCCGCGCCGACCGCAGGCCCGTCGAGGGTGTTGTCGTAGGTCAGCATCAAGAGCGTGGTCCCAACCAGCAGCTTGTCGGCGATCGGATCGAGCATGCGCCCGAGGGTCGATTGTTGGCGCCAGACGCGGGCAAGGAAGCCGTCGAGCCAGTCGGTGATGCAGGCGGCGATGTAAATCGCGAGCGCCCACCAGCGGCCGACGTCGCCGACGACAAGGAACAGGATCAGGACGATTGCCGGGACCGCCAGGATGCGCAAGTAGGTCAGCAGGTTGGGCAGGCTGGCTACGCCCGGCGAAGATGAGAGAGCGCGTTCCATGCGCCCGCACAAGAGCACTTGGGGTTGGCAGCGTCAATGGCCAGAAAAGCTGCGCCCACTCAGGGTATTGTGCGCGCTGGTTGGGCGCCGCGGCACAGCTGCTGCAGGGCGGCAACGCCCGGCGACCGCTTTCCGCCGCGCACCAGCCGCCTCACTCCCGCCGTTCGTGGAAGAAGTCGTAGATCGCCTGGGCCATCTGTGCGCTGATGCCCCCGACCGTCAGCAGATCCGCCGTGCTGGCGCGCGAGACGGCCTTCGCCGATCCGAAGTGCTGCAGCAGCGCACGCTTGCGGCGCGGGCCGATGCCAGCGATCTCATCGAGCGGGTTGACCCCGATCGCCCTGCTGCGCCGGGCGCGGTGGGTACCGACGGCAAAACGATGCGCTTCATCGCGCAGCCGTTGCACGAAGTAGAGCACGGGATCGCGCGGTTCGAGCAGCATCGGTGCACGGTCGGGCAAATAAAAGTGTTCCCGGCCGGCGGTGCGTTCCGGGCCCTTGGCGACGCCGATCAACGCGATGCCATCGACGCCGAGGGCCGTCAGCACGTCGCGCGCCACCGCGAGCTGGCCGGGACCTCCATCGATCAGCACGACGTCTGGACGGGCCGGCAGCGCATCGCCCGCCGCATCCTCCTCAGCCTCTGCCGACTGGATGGCTGCAAGTTCATGCTGGGAGAGGGTGCTGTCGGGCATCGTCGCCGATGCCAGCGGCACGCGGGTCATGTCGCCTTCCGCCGGCAATGGCGCGTGCGTTGTCGGTGCCTCCGCCTCCTCGAGCAGCAGCCGCTTGAAGCGACGCGTCAGCACCTCACGCATCATCGCATAATCGTCGCCGGGTGTGAGATCGGCGGACTTGATGTTGAACTTGCGGTAGCTGTTCTTGATCAAGCCGTCGCGACCGGCGACGATCATCGCTCCGACGGCGCTGGCGCCCTGGATGTGGCTGTTGTCGTAGACCTCGATGCGCCGCGGCGCCCTTGCCAAACCGAAACGCTCAGCCAGGCTCTGCAGCAGCAGGCGCTGGGAGGAGCCTTCTGCTAGTCGGCGTGCCAGCGCCTCGCGCGCATTGTCGAGCGCGTGTGCAACGATCGCGGTCTTCGCGCCCCGTCTCGGCACGACGATTTCGATTTTGCGTGCGGACTTGGTCGACAGCGCCTCCTGCAGCAGCGCGCGGTCGGCCAGCTCCTGGGCGAGCAAGATGCAGCGTGGCACCGGTTTGTCGTCGTAGAACTGGGCGATGAAGCTCTCGAGAACTTCGGCGAGTGCCAAGCTGCGGTCCGCACGCGGAAAGTAGGCGCGGTTGCCCCAGTTCTGTCCGGCACGGAAGAAGAACACCTGGATGCAGGTCTGACCGCCATCCTGGAAGGCGGCGAATACGTCGGCCTCTTCGATGCCCTCGGGATTGATGGTCTGGTCGGCGGTGACATGGGCCAGCGCCCACAGGCGGTTGCGGTAGCCCGCGGCGCGCTCATAGTCGAGGTCGTGCGCCGCTTCGGCCATCAGCCGCTGATAGAGCTCGCGCACGTTCTGGCTCTCCCCGCGCAGGAAGCGCACCGCCTCCTCGACGAGTGCCGCGTACTCTGCGCTGCCGATCACGCCCGTGCATGGCGCCGAGCAGCGCTTGATCTGGTGCAGCAGGCACGGGCGCGTGCGGCTCGCGAACACGGCATCGGAGCAGGAGCGCAACAGAAAGGCCCGTTCCAACATGTTGATCGTGCGGTTGACCGCGCCCGCCGAGGCGAACGGCCCGAAATAATCGCCCTTGCGGTTGCGCGCGCCGCGGTGCTTGAGGATCTGCGGCGAGGGATGGTCGCGGGCGATCAGGATGTAGGGAAAAGATTTGTCGTCGCGCAGCAAGACATTGTAGCGTGGACGGAAGCGCTTGATGAGGTTGGCCTCGAGCAGCAGCGCCTCCGCCTCGGTGCGCACGGTCACGAACTCCATGGCCGCGGTGGCGGCAATCATGCGCATGGTGCGGCTGTTGTGCTGGCCGGCGCGCGCGTAGCTGGTCACCCGCGCCTTGAGGTTGCGGGCCTTGCCGACGTAAATGACCGCGCCCGCCGCGTCGAGCATCCGATAAACCCCTGGGCCGCCGGTCAGCGTCGGCAGGTAGCCGGCGATCACTGCCGGCCCGGTCGGGCGCATGCGCGCCTCGCTCTCCGACGCGGGGACGTCGGGCGGGCCGCTCCCGGCGGCGGGATCACGGCTGGTGTTTGCGGGCATGCCACCCACTTAAGGCGCGCGCCGGCGCTGGTCCAGGGGGCAACGGGCGGCGAGGGGGGATTGGTGGGCTTTGGAGATTGCCCCTAGCGGGCGTTGCGCAGCCGCTCCATCAGCTCGGTGGTCGGATAGGAGTCCGCGGCAAGGCCATAGGCGAGCTGTGCGGCTCTGACACCGGCACGCGTGGTGGCGCCGAGCTTGCCGTCGATTTCCCCCACCGCAAATCCTTGCCGCGCGAGGAGGTGTTGCAGTTCGCGCATCTGCGCCAGCGACCATTCCGGCACCTGCGCGCTGCCACGCCGAAACGGCGGCGCGCCAGCCAGTCGGGCGGCGAGATGCGCGGCGGTGAGGCAGTAATTGAGCGACTGGTTCCACTTCACGTAAATCTGGAAGTTCGGGTAGGCGAGGAAGGCCGGCCCGAAACGCCCCATCGGCAACAGCAGCGAGGAAGGCAGTGCGTCGGCGGTGAGCGGCTGGCCATCCGCCGTCGTCACCCCCCATTTGGCCCAGCTCGCGCGCGGGTGCTGGATCGACAGGTCAGCCTGGTCCCAGGCGAGATTGCCCGGCACGCGCACCTCCTCAAACCACGGCTCGCCGCGCTGCCAGCCGAGCGAAACGATAAAATTGGCCGTCGAGGCGATGACGTCCGGTACGCTGCTCAGCAGATTGCGGCGACCGTCGCCGTCGTAATCGACGGCGAACTTGTAGTAGCGAGAGGGGAGAAACTGCGTCTGGCCGAGCTCGCCGGCCCACGAGCCGATCATCTCTGCGGGGGTGAGGTCTCCACGCTCGACAATGCGCAGGGCGTCGAGCAGCTCGGCGCGGAACATCTCGGGACGGCGGCAGTCGTAGGCGAGGGTGGCGAGCGAGCGCAACACCGGCATCTTGCCCATGCTTGCACCGAAATCGCTCTCCAGCGCCCAGAAGGCGGTGATCACTGGCCCGGGTACGCCGAACTCCTTCTCTTCCCTGGCAAACAGGGCGCCGTACTGGTGCAGCTTGGCTGCGCCCGTTTGCAGGCGGTTGGCCGAGATCAGCTTGGCCGCGAAGGCAACGAAGCTCTGCGCAAAAAAGCTCTGCCGGCGATCGCGGGCAATCGTGTTGGGATCAAAGCTGACGTCATCGAGGGCGGCGGCTACGGTCGCATGCGAGATGCCGCTCGCTTCGGCCTCGCTGCGGAAGTCCGCAAGCCAACGCTCGAAGCTGCCGGTGTTGCGGCAATTGGCGTTGTCGGGCCCGGCCGCCTGTGCGCGCGCCGTTCCCGCGCTGGCACACAGCATGAGGCCGAGGAGGATTGCTGCCGCCGCCGACGCTCTCAGCATGTCTTCCGCCCACGTTGCTCAACGCGACGGACCGCCCGCCTGCGCGCGCGATCCCCACTCAACCGTTCTGCCGCTCGCCCGCGCGTGGCCCGCACCAGGCTGCTGACGATCGCCCGCACGACCACGCTCTGGACGAGGAGGCCGACCACATTCGGCAACCGCGCGAGCGATCAGGGGTACCCCCTCCTATTGCGCACGGGTCGCCAGCAGGATTGAGCTTCTCCCCCGCCTCGGATTGGGCACATGAGGGTCATTCGCGGCCACGGTCAAGGGCGGGGCGGCACAACCTTCACAACCCCCGCGCCTGCGTGCTGGCTGGCGCCGGAACTGAGGAGCCAGCGTGCTGCTACGCCGCATTGGCGCGGGGTGGATCGGCGCGGGGTTTGGCGCCGCCACGGGCGCGATCGCCGGCGTTCAGCCTTCAGGGCAGAGTTCGAATGCCTTGTCGAGCGCTTGAGTCTGGCTCGTGAACTCGCCGGTCACGGCGCCGTCCTTGGCATAGGCGCTGATGAAGGCATCGGCCTCGCGCTTCTCGGCGCCGTCGTTGACGTCGAGCACGGTATAGTTGACGATTTTGTCGGCGATCGAGCGGATGATCAGGGCCTTCTGCCCCCCGTAGCTCGCGGTCCACACCCGGCACTTCTGTGCGCCAGCGGGCGGTACGGGGGGAGCAAGCGTTGCCGCCACACCCGCGACGGATGCGGTCCGCAGCGGCGCTTTGTCGTTGGGCGCTGCCTTGCCGACGCTCGCCGCCCTTGCCGTCGGCTCGCGCGCCTCTGCGGCGCTCGGCGTGCGCTCGTAAGCCTTGACCGCCGGTTCGGCACGCGCCGCGCCATCCTGCTGGCTATCGGCCCCCTTATCGGCCCCCTTATCGGCCTCGGGCGCCGCAGGTGCGTTCAACACGGTGAAGGGCATGGGTTGTGGCCGCTCGGTCTCGAGCGCGCCTAAGCCCGAGCGCTGCTGGTTGTCCTCGGCCTTCCCGTCCGCGATCGCACGCTTCGCCAACTCGGTGCCGAGCTTGGGGCTCGCCTCGGCGAGGGCGTTCGCCGTATGGCCGCGCGCCTCGGCGACCAACTCGGGTTGCGGGTCGGGGCCGGCGCAGAATTCGGCGAAGCGGTCGGCGATCTCTTCGAGCATTCTCGGGTAGCTGCGGCTGCCGGGTGCCCACTGCTGGGCGAGGTCGGTAAACGTAATCGGACGATGGAAGTGTGCGTGCCATTCGGTGAGCACGCCCCATTCCTGCACCTTGCGGGTGCGCTCAGCGGTCGGGTTTTGCAGCCGGTCACCGGCGTAGAGCAACAGATGCTCAAGGTGGGCCCGCACGCCGGTGGCGATGTCCTTGAAGCTTTCGCCGGATACTCCCCCACCGGTCGCACCGAGGCCCGCGAAATTATTCTGCGCCGACTTGACGTCCCCTGCGCGGTTGCCGCGTCGGTAGCTGAGCGAGCCGGTTTCGACGATCATCTGGTAGAAGGCATAGTCCCAGCGAACGCCCAGCGCCTCGCCAAGGCGCATGTACTCGGTGGCAATGCCGGCGTAGCGCGCGTCGAGCTCGGGATTGCGGCTGCGCAGGTAGCGCATCATCCGGCCGGGTGTGGCGCATTCGGGCACGCGATTGCTGGCGCTGATTTTGATCTCGGGTAGGTCCGCCGCAGCGGCCATGGAAGCGGCAAGGAGGCTGGCGGGAAAAAGGCTGCAAGCGAGTGAAAAATACGCTGCTACTCGGCGCTGCATGGAACTCCACCTTGCATTGATCATGTGCCCCCCACCGGCACTCCCGAAAATCTCAATGGCATAAGGTCTTAACGTTAACGGCTCGTTACGGCGCGCACCGGCACGTACCATCGCCGGCGCCGCCTTCCCCTGTCCCCACGCGCTTGCGTCGCGCCCGACGAGGGGCGCACTGCGCGTGATGAGGAAAGACCCTCGCGGATGTGCAACCTCGCTCCCCCAAGAATCGCGCAACCGCAACCGTCACTGTGCACCTGGTTTTGGGGCGCAAGTTGGAGCGATCCGTGGCGACGATGTGGCAGCTCGTGGCGCCGGCCCTCGCGCGTGCGCGGCCTAGGGCTGGCCTTGCGACTGGTTGAGGATCGGTTTGGCGACCGATGCGCGCACCACGGGTATCTCCGCATCGGCAAGGGGCGCCAATCGCGACTTGCGCCGCAGGGCCCTGGCAATGGCAGGGGCGAGCGCCTCCTGCTTGCGCCGTTCGCGCGCCTCGGCGTGGGGCGCGAACTCCGGCAGCACCTTCGCCGCGAGCAGCTCGAGGGAAGCGCAGATGTCGGCGTGGCGATTGCGCCCCGCCTGCTGCAGCAGGATGATCTGATCGACGCCGGCCGCCTCAAAGCAGCGCACGTGGGCGCAGAACTCGGCCGGTGTGCCGATGCCCGGCGACTGCTGGAAGGCCCCCGCCAGGCTTTCGGTGCTGCCGTACGCCGTCGCGAGCGCGCTTTCTTCTCTAGCCGTTGCGAAATCCGCAAACAGCCGTGAACGCCCGGGCACGGTGTCGTTGGTCACCAGGGCGCCGATCGCATAACGAAAGAAGTCGAAGCCCTCCTGCCCGCGTCGCGCCGCTTCGGCGCGATCCTCGTTGAGCGAAAATGCCGAGACCATCGCCAGGTTGGCGTTGACGCTGTGCCCGAGCGGCACGCACGTCTCGCTGGCAATGATGTCGTAGTAGATCCGGCTCCAGGTGCGCGCCTCTTCCGGGTTGAGGAAGGAGAACGCCAGCGCGCCGAGCCCAAGGCTGGCGGCGAGCTTGATGGTGTCGCGGTTGGTGCAGGCCATCCACATCGGAGGATGCGGCTTCTGCTTCGGCTTGGGGAGCACGTTGCGGCAGGGCATTGCGAACGAGCGTCCGGAGAACCCCGGGTACGGCGTCATCACCATCATGTTGGCGATCTGCTCGGCCGCCTCGAGGGCCATGGCGCGCTTCTCCTTGGCCGGGATCTGAAAGCCGCCGAGTTCGAGCCGCGTCGCCCCTTCGCCGATGCCGAATTCCACCCGTCCGTCGGAGACGAGATCGAGCATGGCGATCGCCTCCGCGGTGCGCGCGGGATGGTTGTAGTTGGCGATCACCTGACGAATGCCGTGGCCGAGCCGGATGCGACGCGTGCGCGCCGCGGCGGCGGCGAGGAATACCTCCGAGGCCGAGCAGTGCGAGTATTCCTCGAGAAAGTGGTGTTCCACCGCCCAGGCGTAGTCGAGCCCCAGCCGGTCGGCGAGCGCCACCTGCTCGAGCGCGTCCTGGACGAGCTGGTATTCGTCCTCGACCCCCCACGGCTTCGGCAGTTGCAGCTCGTAGAACACCCCGAATCGCATCGCCCGTCGCTCCTGCGCAGCCGCGCCTCACGCGCGTGACGCTACACAATTCAAGTGGCAATTTACATGCCGCGCAACGGCGGATCGCGACCTGCAGGCGCGGCCAGACGCGCAGCTGCTGTTCGGGGTGGGTCTCGACACGGGTGCAGCTTGTTTGCTTTGCTTCGACGCGGCTAGAGGTGTCGGGCGACAGGAAGACACCGGTATGCCCCGTGCGTCCGGGAGCGGCGGCCCGAGGCCGCCAGTAGAGCGAGAAACGATAAATCGAGAATACGATTGCGGTGATGATTACCACAATCTCCACTACGTGTCCCGCCGCTTGGAATCCGCGCACGATGAACGCG
>JBPYEF010000215.1:0-8718 GCA_051985875.1 Hyphomicrobiaceae bacterium | reverse complement strand
CGAGCGCGTGCGCGGCATCGCCGCCGAGCGCGACGTGAAAGCGCGCACCGGCCGACCCGGCCTCGGCGCGAAGCCGGATGTCCGCCGGCAGCGCGTCGAGGTGCAGCGTCCCGCCGCCGTCGACGATCACCGAGACCTTCGGTCCAAGTGCGGCAGCCCAGCCGGCCCGGGCCGGTGCGCGACGCAGCGCGTCGGCGATGGCGAGCGCCGCACGCGTCTCGCCTGGCTCGAGGCCCGCGAGCGGATGGGTCGCCAGCGGCACCGTCTCTTCCGCATGGATGCCGAGCGCTGCGACGGTGGCAGCGAAGGCGGGCGCCGAGATGCGCGTCAGGCCGCGCACTTGCACGCTCCCGCGGGTGGTGACCTCGAGCACGCCGTTGCCGTGGGCATGCGCCGCCATGCACAGCTCGGCAAAGGCCTGGAGCGGCAGCGTTCGGCCGTTCGGCCTCAGGCGGGCGAGCAGACCGTCGCCGGTCTGCATTGGATGCGCCAGGCCGGGGCATCGGCCGCGACGGTGCGCTAGGTTCATGTTGCCGCCTCCCGCCTGAGCGCGGCGAGATCGGCATCGACGTCGTTGCGCCGCGGATGCCACAGGCCATGGCGGCGCGCTGCGTCGAGGCGCTCGGCGATCGCCCGCGCCGCGGCCGGGTTCTCGCGCAGCAGAAAGGCGCGCACGTCGGCGTCGGCGAGGTAGGCCGCATGTACGAGGTCGAGCAGCTCGCCGGGCACCGCCGCCGTCGTCTCCGCGAAGGCGACCAGCCGGTCCACCGTCTCGGCGAGCTCCGCCGCCCCCCGCGGCCCATGGCGCATCTGCCCTTCGATGAAGCGCCGGCTGACGGCACGGGCGCGCACGATGCGCGCGAGCGCTGCGGCAAGCGGGCGCGCGCGCGGACGCTGCGGGTCGGTTGCGTCCAAGATCACCAGATCCGGCCGGCGCTCGAGCGCCGCCGCCGCCGCGGCAAAGCCGCCGACGAAGCCGACGTCGGCCGATCCCTCGAGCAGGTCCCGCCCGGGATCGTCGCTCGGGTGCAGCAGCAGGTCGGCCTTGGCCACCTGTGCCGCGAACGCGCCCGGCGCGGGCAAGCCGCTGCCGTCAGCCCCGCCGTAGACGTGCGAGGCGGCGGCGAGGTAGGCCTGGCCGAGCCGCGCGCGGTCGCTCTCCTCACCGAGCAGATCCTCGATGCCGGCGCCGTAGGCCCCGGGCGCGGTGCCGAAAATGCGGCAAACGCGCGCCGTGCCGTTGCCGTCCGTCGCTCGGTGCGCGGCGGCAAGCGGGTTCTCCTCATCGGGCTCCTGGCGCGCGGCCACCGCCGCCACCGCCGCGTCGATCAGCGCGATCTGCGCCGGAAAGAGGTCGCGGAACAGTCCGGAGATGCGCCAGGTGACGTCGACGCGCGGGCGGCCGATTGCCCCGGTCGGCAGCACCTCGATGCCGGTGACGCGGCCGATCGCGGCATCCCACGTCGGCCTGCAGCCCATGAGCGCCAGTCCCTGGGCGATCTCCTCGCCGCTGGTGCGCAGCGTTGCGCTGCCCCACACGTCGATCACCAGTGCGCGGGGCATGTCACCATGCGTCTGCAGATGCACGCGGATCACCTCCTCCGCGGCGATGCGGCCAAGCTCCATCGCCGTGGGGGTCGGCAGCATGCGCGGATCGGCGGTAAAGAGATTGCGCCCGGTCGGCAGCACGTCGTTGCGTCCCCGCGCCGGACTGCCGGCCGGGCCCGCCGGCACGCGCCGCCCGTCGAGTGCCGCCAGCAGCGCCGCGCGCTCGGCGCGGGCGGAAGCCCGCCAGGCGGGATAGGCCGCTTCCGCGGCGGATGTGCGCCCGTAGACGTGGAGGCCGTCCTTGATCGCCAGATCCTTGAGATCGCACAGCCAGGCGTCGATGCGCCGCAACGCTTCATCGGTGGCGAGCTCCCCCGCCGCGCCGGCCTCGCGGGCGATGCCGCTACGCCGCGCGCTGGCGACGATCAGGCGCGCGAGGCGGTCGCGCCGCCGGTGGTCTAGGCCGTCGGCCTGCGCGTATTCGTCGACCAGGCGCTCAAGTTCGCGCGACTCGCCCGACAACTCGCCCGCCACCAGGGGCGGCGGCACATGCCCAATGGTCAGCGCCGCGATCCGCCGCTTGGCTTGTGCCGCCTCGCCGGGATTGCTGACGATGAACGGGTAGATCACCGGCAGCGCGCCGACGACCGCCTCGGGAAAACAGCTGCCCGTGAGCGCCACCGCCTTGCCCGGCAGCCACTCGAGGGTACCGTGCGCGCCCATGTGCACGATGGCGTCGACCTTCGCCTCGTGCCGCAGCCATAGCCCGAAGGCAAGCAGCGCATGGCGTGGCGGCAGGGTAGGATCGTGATAGTCCGCGCGTCGGTCGGCGGCACGCCCGCGGTCGGGAGGCAGGGCGACCAGCACATTGCCGAAGGTGCGCGCGCGAAATTGGAAACCGCCGCCGCCAACATCGGGGTCCGCAGACGGCTCGCCCCACATGGCGCGCATGCGCAGCGCGCATTCCGGCGCAAGGTCGGCGGTGAGGTGCGCGTAGCGCGTGAGCGGCAGGCGCGCCGCCTCGCAGCCGGCGCCGACCGCGTCGAGCAGCGCCCGTGGGTCCTCCGGCGCTTGCCGCACTCCGTAGCCGGCGGCGGCGAGATCGCTCAGCAAGGCGACGACGCTCGACGGCACGTCGAGCCCGACCGCATAGCCGCTGCGCCCCGGCGCGCGCGGATAATCGGGCATCAGCACGGCGATGCGCCGACGGTCGCGCGGCGTCCGCTGCAGCCGCACCAGTGCGGCGATGCGATCGGCAACGGCGGCGACGCGGTCCGGCTCCGGTCGGTTGGCATAGGCCGTGAATGCCAGGCCGTCTTGCGGCGGCAGCGGATCCTTGAAGGCGAAGGCCCCCGCAAGCACGCGCCCGTCGAGCTCGGGCAGCACGACGTGCATGGCGAGGTCGGCGGCCCCGAGCCCGCGCGCGCTCTCGCACCAGGCGGCGCGTTTGGTCGTGGCAATCACGGCCTGCAGCACGGGCACGTTTGCCGCGTCGAGCGGCGTCGGCCGATCGGCATCGCCGCCGGCGGCAAAGGCGATGGTCGTCACGATCGCGGCCGGCGCGAGCTGCGCCAGCGCCGCGCGCATGAATTCCGCAGCGGCCGGATCCTTGAGACTGGTTATCATCAGCGGTGCCGGCGCCAGTCCGCGCTGGCGCAGCGCCGCACACAGGGCGTCGATCGGTGCGGTGTCCGCGGCCAGCAGCACCGCGCGGTAGAAGATAATGGCGACCACCGGATCCCCCGGTGCAAGCTGGCCTACGAGGCGCTGCAAGGCGACCGCGCCTTCGCCGGGCAGGTAGCCGGCCATGCGCGGCAGCGGCTGCGGTTCGGCCGCCTGCAGCGAGCTGCCCGCCAGGTGCGCAAGCCGCCGCAACAGCGCGCGCAAATTGGCGATGCCGCCTTCGCGGAAATAGTTGAGGATCAAGGCCAGCTCGTGCTGCGGCAGGGTCGAGGCCTCGGCGAGCCGCGGATCGTCGCGATCCTCGCCGGGAAGCACCGCAAGCGCCAATGCTCGCTCTCGCGCCACGTCCGCGAGCCGCTCGATGCCGTACCGCCACCAGTCGAGTCCGCCGAGCAGGCGGACGACGACGACCTTGGCGTGCCTTGCCACACGGTCGATCCACAGGTCGACCGACAACGGGTGGCGCAGATCCCGCAAGTGCGCCAGGCGCACGCTCGGCAGCGCATCCCTCTCCAGCGCCCAGGCCGCGGCCAGCGCGGCGAGATCGCTGTCGGCGAAAGACAGCACGACCACGTCGCCGGGGGGCTGGGCGAGGTCGACCGGCTCGACGATCTCGTCGAGCGTCGCGCCGCTGGTCGCAAGCAGGTGCATGCGCCTATCCGAGCAGCGTCCGGGTGACCGCAGCGCGGTCGAGACCCTTAAGACCGATGACGACGAGCCGACCCGCGCGCGGCTCCGCGGCCGCCCATCGCCGGTCGTAGTGATGCGTGACGCGCGCGCCGACCGCCTGCACGATGAGACGCATGGGCTTGTCGGCAACCGCCGCAAAGCCCTTGACGCGCAGGACGTCGGCGATTCCGGCGAGGGCGGCGATGCGGTTGGCAAGTGCGCTCACGTCGGTCACTTCCGGGAGCGACACGACGAAGCTGTCGAAGTCGTCGTGATCGTGTTCGGGCTCTTCGTCGTGCTGCGTACGCCGGTTGGCGATATCGTCCTCGGTGCCGACGCCGAGGCCCAGCAGGGCAGCCGGATCGACCCTGCCGTCGACGGCGCTGACGACCTTGATCGTACGCGGCAAGATCCTGGCGATCGCCGCATTGACCCTCGCCGCGCCGCTTGCATCGAGCAGGTCGCGCTTGCTCACCACCACGAGATCGGCGCAGGCGACTTGGTCGGCGAACACCTCCTCGATCGGGTCGTCGTGATCGAGCGCGCCGTCGGCGGCGCGCTGGCGGGCGAGCGCCGCGAGATCGCCGGCGACGCGGCCGTCCGCGAGCGCGGCGCCGTCGACCACGGCGATCACGCCGTCGACCGTGACGCGACTTTTGATCGCCGGCCAGTGGAATGCCTGGACCAGCGGCTTGGGCAGCGCCAGCCCGGAGGTTTCAATGACGATGTGCTCGACAGCGGGCGTGCGGCCAAGCAGCGTGTCGAGCGCCGGCACGAATTCGTCGGCCACCGTGCAGCACAGACATCCGTTGGCGAGCTCGACGATATTCTCCTCGGGGCAGGCGCCATCCCCGCAGCCCTTGAGGAGCTCGCCGTCGATGCCGACGTCGCCGAACTCGTTGACGATCACCGCAAGCCGGCGGCCGTGCGCGTTGGCAAGCACGTGGCGGATCATCGTGGTCTTGCCGGCGCCAAGGAAGCCCGTGACGATGGTACAGGGGACGCGCGCGAGCGAAGTGATCATGTGCCATCCTCGTGGTCGCCGAAGGGCTCTCGGCCGATGGGCCCGGTTTTGCGTGCTTGCGTCCGCTTGCGCCAGGGCGTTGCGCTTTTCCCCGCGCTCGCTCGCAGCATCGCCTTGCCGCGCCGAGGCGCACCGCCGGGACGCTTGGCGATGCAAATGAGGTTCGTGCTGGCTGGGTGCGGTTGGTATGGCCCGATGTCCATGCGGCGCCGCCTGTGTCGCTCGCGGGGCGTAACCCCTGGGAAGCGGGTGCCGGTGGACCCAAACCGCGCAACGGCCCCTCTGAGCCGCATCCACCGAGGCACCCCGCCCGGTCGCGCGATCGAACCGACGGCAGGTCTCCTGGCTCGCGGGTCGCCGCCTGCACCGCCTTCCCGGGGTGTCCCAGTGGGCTTCAGGTACAGGCTAACCGCTTACAGTTGCGGGGGCAGCTGCGGATCGGAAAGGTCGGTTCCCTACCGCATTCCCTTCTTCGCTCTTTCGCGTGAAAGAGGCCGTCGATCGGCGCCACTAAAGCTACCGGCTGTCGCTTTGTCAATGTGAGGGCGGTCGCGGGCGCACGTGTCTTGTCCGGGCCACGCGAGCCCGAGCCGTGGCCGTACCGGGCCCCTACCTGGCCAATACCTGGTCAATACCTGGTCAATACCTGGCCTGTAGCTGGCCTGTACGTGGCCCGCACCTGATGCGCACGGGCGGTGCCGTTCGCGCATCACGATGCTTACGAGTGCCTGCACATATCCCCTGCACATATCCCCTGTACACATCCCCCCGCACATATTCCCCCCGCACATATCTATGCGTGACGGCACTTATTATATGTGTGTACATGCTGATGGGTGTGCACATGATATTTGCGTGTACTGTCATGCATGCGCGTAGTGTCCTGGCCGCGCTGCTCTCCCGATGCGCCGCCGGTGCCTGACGTTTTGTCCCCCTGCGAGGCACGCCGCGACGCGCCGCTGACGCTGGTGCTCGGCGGCGCGCGCTCGGGCAAAAGCCGCTATGCGGAGGGCCTGTTGGCGGCGGCGCCGCCGCCTTGGATCTACGTGGCAACGGCGGAGCCGCTGGATTCGGAAATGGCGGCGCGCATCGCCGAGCACAGGCGTCGGCGTGACCGCCGCTGGCTCACGCTTGAGGCACCCCACGACCTGGTCGGCGCCCTCGCCGGGCTGCCCGCCGGTGCCTCGGTGCTGATCGACTGCCTGACGCTGTGGCTCTCCAACCTTCTCTGTGCGGAGCGCGATCTGGCGATGGAAATGGGCCGACTGGAGCGCGCACTGTCCGAGGCGCGCGGCTGCGTCGTAGCGGTCAGCAATGAGGTCGGCCTCGGCATCGTGCCCGACAACGCGCTGGCGCGGCGGTTCCGCGACGTCGCCGGACAGCTGAACCAGCGGCTGGCGCTACGCGCCCAGCGCGTCGTTCTCCTCGTTGCGGGAATTCCTGTGGAGGTCAAGCCCCGGCCATGAGCAAGAGGATCGATGCCACGCAAGCCGAACGCCATCGTGCCAAGATGGCCAAGCGCAAGGCGGTGCAGGACGCGGAGGTTGCCGCCAAGACGCTGACGAAAGGCCTGCTGATCGTGCACACCGGACCGGGCAAGGGCAAATCGACGGCCGCCTTCGGATTGGCGCTGCGCGTGCTCGGGCACGGCCAACGGGTGGGCGTGGTGCAATTCATCAAGGGTGCCTGGCACAGCGGCGAGCGCGACGCTTTCGCGGTGTTTGGCGACCGGGTCGTATGGCACACCATCGGCGAGGGGTTCACCTGGGAGACCCAGGACCTTGCCCGCGACATGGCCGCGGCCGAGCGCGCATGGTCGAAGGCCGTCACGCTGCTGTCGGATCCGAGCCTGGCGCTGGTCATCCTCGATGAGCTCAATATCGCGCTGCGTTACGACTACCTCGACCGCGGCGCGGTGTTGGCTGCGCTCAAGGGCCGTCGCCCAGGCCTGCACGTCGTCGTCACCGGCCGCAACGCCAAGGCCGATCTGATCGCCGCTGCCGATCTCGTCACCGAGATGGGCCTCCTCAAACACCATTTCAGCGACGGTGTGAAGGCGCAGGCCGGCATCGAGTTCTAAGCCAATGTCCGCGCGCGCCATCATGCTGCAGGGCACCGGTTCCGACGTGGGCAAGTCGTTGCTGATCGCCGGTCTGGCGCGCGCCCTGGCCAATCGCGGACTAAGGGTTCGCCCATTCAAGCCCCAGAACATGTCGAACAACGCCGCCGTGACCATCGATGGCGGCGAGATCGGCCGCGCTCAAGCGTTGCAGGCACGCGCCGCGCGGGTAGCTCCGACCGTCCACATGAATCCGGTGCTCCTGAAACCGCAAAGCCAGACGGGTGCGCAAATCGTCGTGCACGGCCGCATCTTCGGCACCGCCCAAGCTGCGGCCTACCAGCAGATGAAGCCCGACCTGATGCGCTTCGTGCTCGAGAGCTTCGGCCAGCTCAAACGCCACGCCGACATCGTGCTGGTCGAGGGCGCAGGCAGCGCATCGGAGGTCAATCTCAGGCGACACGACATCGCCAACATGGGGTTCGCGCGCAGCGCCGACGTGCCGGTGGTCCTCATCGGCGACATCGAGCGCGGCGGCGTGATCGCCAGCCTCGTCGGCACCAAGGCCGTGCTCTCGCCCGCCGACGCCGCCATGATCCGCGGCTTCGTGGTCAACAAGTTCCGCGGCGATGCCGGCCTGTTCGCCGACGGCCTGGCGACGATCGGCGCGGCGACCGGCTGGGCGGCGCTTGGCCTGATCCCGTACTTCGCCGATGCGTGCCATCTGCCGGCGGAGGATGCGCTGGCGCTCGATCGACCCCCGCTGCGCCGGCGGGATGCGCGCATCATCGTTGCGGTGCCGATCCTGCCGCGCATTGCCAATTTCGACGATCTCGACCCGCTCGCCGCCGAGCCGGCGATCGATATCGTGCACACCAAGCCGGGGATGGCGCTGCCGGGCGATGCCCACCTCGTGATCGTTCCGGGATCGAAGGCGACGGTCGCCGATCTGGCGGCACTGCGCCAGGCCGGCTTCGATATCGATATCGCCGCGCACGTACGGCGCGGCGGTAGCGTGCTCGGGATCTGCGGCGGTTACCAGATGCTCGGCCGCAGCATCGCCGACCCAGCCGGAGTCGAGGGC
Organism: Hyphomicrobiaceae bacterium; assembly: GCA_051985875.1. Taxonomy (GTDB): domain Bacteria; phylum Pseudomonadota; class Alphaproteobacteria; order Rhizobiales; family Hyphomicrobiaceae; genus AWTP1-13. The sequence goes on along the minus strand of JBPYEF010000215.1, from coordinate 651 downwards.
GTGCCGGGCACGGTGGCGGGACTGGGCCTGCTCGACGTCGCGACGGTGCTGTCCCCAGACAAGCGGCTCGAGCCCGTTGCCGGCACGGCGTGGGACGGCAGCCCTTTCTCCGGCTACGAGATGCACATGGGCCGCACCGAGGGACCAGACCGGGCACGCCCATTCGCGCACCTCGGCGACGGCGCTGGGGAGGGCGCGCGCTCCCCGAGCGGACGCGTGGTCGGCACCTACGTGCATGGTCTGTTCGGCGATGACCGACAGCGATCCGCCTGGCTGGCGCGCCTCGGCGCCGGATCGGCATCGCTCAGTTACGATGCGCTCGTTGAGGGAACCCTCGAGCGGCTCGCGGCGCATATCGCCGCCCACCTCGACGTCGATCGCTTGCTCAGCCTAGCGCGATGACGAGCAGGGCGGCAGCAGCGACGAGCCCGACCAGGATCGCATCGGCGCGCCGATAGAGCGCCAGCGCGGCGCGAATATCCGTGCTCGCCGCATCGCGCCGTCCGTCACCCATGAACGCATCCTCGATGCGGACACCGCCGTAGACCCGCGGCCCCGCCAGCGCCAATCCAAGCGCGCCGGCCATGGCCGCCTCCGGATAGCCGGCGTTCGGCGAGCGATGACGATGCGCATCCCGCCAGACGGCGCGCC
>JBPYEF010000214.1:0-3756 GCA_051985875.1 Hyphomicrobiaceae bacterium | reverse complement strand
CCGACCTCCGCCGACGGCGGAACGACGATCAGTTTCGGCTGCATGCGTCCTCCTCCTCAATGCCGTATCGGCGCGTACAGGCGCCGGAGCCGCTGCTCGCGGAAGAACGTATAGAGCCCTGCCGAGGCGAGAATCACAATGCCCGCGAAGGACAATGGGTCAGGCAGCTCGTGCCAAACCGCGAGGCCGAGCAGAATCGCCCACATCATCCCCGCATAGCGGAACGGAGCGACGGCGGAGATCTCGCCCGAGCGCAGGGAATAGATGACGCACAGGTGGCCGATCAGCGAGAACACGGAAGCGCACACCAGGTGCAGCAGCGCGTAGGTGCTCGGCATCGCCCAGCTCTCGAAGGTCGAGCAGGCGAACGCCGCGCCGGCCACCGCCAGCTGCGAAAGCCCCAGGATCACAAGCGGCGACAGCCCGGTGTCGAGTCGGCGCGTGGCGATATCGCGCAGCGTGCCGCTGAGCACGGCGAGCATGCCGAATACGGCCCAAGCGTTGAACGTGCTCGCACCGGGCTTGATGACCAACAGCGCGCCGCCGAGCCCGATGGCCACGGCCGTCCAGCGGCGCCACCCCACCCGCTCGCCGAGCACGAGCGCGGAAGCGGCCGTGAGGCTGAGCGGCGTCATCTGCAGGATGCCCATCAGGTCGGCAAAGGGCATGCGCGCCAGCGCACCTTGGAAAAACAGCGAGCTGCCGATGTCGCCGACGCAGCGCCACCCCATGGCCGGTACGAACGCGCGCGGGAGCGCCAGAATCGATCCGCTCCAGAGGGCCGCCACGGTGACGAGCAGGGCCGAGGTGAGCCCGCGCACGCACACGCACTCTCCGGTGGGAAGCGAGCCCGACACGAGCTTCATCGAGGCGTCGCCGCAGGTGAAGACGGCGGTGGCCACGACCATGGCAGCGATGCCCTTGAGATTGCCGGTCCCAAGCTGCACCCCAGCGGGGGAAACCAACGAGCCGCCCCCTTTTTCCCCCTGGCTGCGCACCTTGCCTCGCGTCCCCTTGCACCCGCCTGCCCGGCATCACGCATCGCGCATCGCGCCTGCGACCCGCTGCGCCTGCGGAAACTCCCCTGTGGCCAGCGCCGCAAGGCGCGGCACTGGGCCATAGTTTACGCAAGCTCGGGCAACGCGACAGCAAATCCCTACGCCAGCCGGGCGTGGCGGCAAAGCCGGGGAATGCGATCCGCACGCCGCCGCGGCGGGCGCAGCAGACTGTGCGCACGGCGCACATGGATTTCATGGGATTTGCGCGCCCAGCGCAGCCCAAGAACTTGCACGCCGGGCTTGCCGCCGCGCGAGCGGCGGGCGATGGTCGGGGCGTTGCCGCCGCGATCAGCCTCGACCAGGGTCAAGCAAGCGGTGCAAGGCCGCCGGGCGATCGCTAACGCGGTGGCGCACGCGGCGCGGCGCTAGGATCGGGCGGCAGCGCCCGAAGCCAAAGGCGGAAAAAACGCGCCGAAACCTTGAGCGAACACGCAAGGAGGACGCAGACATGGGCACGCGTATCACCCTGCGGCGCCCGGACGGGAAGCCGGCCGAAGGCTACCTCGCGCGCGCTGGCCGTCCCAAGGCTCCGGGCATCGTCGTGATCCAGGAGTGGTGGGGGTTGCAGGAGCAGATCAAGGGCATTTGCGATCGCTTCGCCCTGGCCGGATACGAAGCGCTCGCTCCCGACCTCTACGCCGGTACGGTCGTTCCCTACCACGATGCCGCCGCGGCGGAGCGGGAAATGAGCGCGCTGAACTTCCTCGAGGCCACCGACCAGGTCGTGCGCGCGGCGGCGCTCTTGCTGCGCAGCGGCGGGGTCAAGGTCGGCCTGACCGGGTTCTGCCTCGGGGGCGCCGTCGCCGTGCTCGGCGCATGCCGCATCCCCGAGCTCAGCGCGGCGGTGTGCTTTTACGGGCTACCGCCCGCGAGCGTCGCCGCGCCGGCGGACGTCAAGGTGCCTTTGCAGGGCCACTTTGCCAACCGCGACGACTGGTGCACGCCCGCGGCCGTCGACGCGTTCGCGGCCGGTTTGCAGGCGGCGAACAAGCGCGCCGAGGTGTTTCGCTATGACGCCGACCACGGCTTTATGAACGAGCAGCGCACCGCGCACGACCGCAACGCCGCCGAGCTTGCCTGGGAACGCACCCTCGCGTTCTGGGCCGCCCACCTCTGAAATGTGGGCGCCGATGCCGGCCTACGCTTGCCTCAGCGCGTCGCCGCCGAGGCAAGGCCAGCGGACGCGCTCCCGCCACCGGACACCGTTGCACACGCATCCCCCGCGCCGTGCGCTTAGCTCGCCTGCGCCGGCTCCCGTGGCGCGTGCGCGCGCAACCAGCGGTCGATGACACGCAGCAGCGCGTCGGGATCGAACGGCTTGGCAAGATGGTCGTCCATGCCCGCCGCGATGCAGCGCCGGCGGTCGTCGTCGAAGGCGCCGGCGGTGACGGCGATGATCGGCGGGCAGCGTACCCCACGGTCGCGCTGCGCGGCGTAGAGTTGCTTGATGCGGCGGGTCGCCTCCAGTCCATCGAGAACCGGCATGTGCGCATCCATGAGGATGAGGTCGTAGCCCTCCTGCAGGCCGGCGAGGGCGCTGCGTACCGCATCGACGGCCTCGCCGCCGTTGACAGCGGACCGCACCCCGCAGCCTGCCTTCTCCAACACGTGGCGCGCGAGCAGTCGGTTGACCTCGTTGTCCTCCACCAGCAGCACCGCAGGGGGCGTCGCCGCGCTGAGGCGGAAGCGCGGTGGCGCGGGCTCGCCGCTCGCCCCCTCGCCGCCGGGCAGACGGCCGGCGAGCAGAGCCAGCATGCTGCGCGGCCTAATCGGCCGCAGCAGATAGGCGTCGAACCCGGCGTCCTGGAACTTGGCAAACTCGGCCTTGGCGGAGGTGTCGAGCACGACGATGGCATGCACCGGGGCGATCGCGGCGCCCTTGGCACGAACGAGCACATCCGCAGCCGCGGCGCGACCGCGCACGGCATCGACGATGATGCCGGTGAAAGGCGCATTCCCCCGCACGGCCGCCTCCACCAGCGCCGGCGCACCACCGACGTCGCTCTCGGCGACCGCGATCCCCGCCCCCGCGAGCGCCAGGCGCAGGGCCGAACGCTCGATCGGCCCATCGAGCGCCAGCAGCACGCGGTGTTCTTGGTTCTCGTGCGCGGGGCTGCGCCCGTCCGCGGCGCCCGCAAGCGCGAACGCGATGTCGGCGGTGAAGGTCGAGCCGTGTCCGGGAGCACTGGTAACGCCTATGTCGCCACCCATGGCCCGCGTCAGCCGGCGGGAGATGGCAAGTCCAAGGCCGGTGCCGCCTTGGCGCACGGCGGCATCGGCCTGCTCGAATTCGGCAAACAGCGCCGGGATCCGCTCCGCGGCGATGCCGATCCCGGTGTCGCGCACGGCGATGGCAATGCTCAGCCGCTCGCTGCCGCGCTGCGGGCCGGACCCAGGGCCGACGGTGACCAGCACCCCACCCTTGTCGGTGAACTTGATGGCGTTGCCGAGCAGATTGGTGAGGATCTGGCGCACGCGCACCTCGTCGCCAAGCACGACGGGCGGCAGCGCGGGGTCGATCGACCAGGCGATCTCGATGCCCTTCTCATAGGCCTTCGGCGCCAGCAACTCGACCACGCCCTGGACGCAGTCCTCGAGCGCCAGGGGCGCGCAATTGAGCTGCAGCTTGCCGGCCTCGATCTTGGAGAAATCGAGGAGCTCGTCGATCAGCGCGAGCAGGGCGCGCGTCGAGCGCTCG
>JBPYEF010000213.1:0-6262 GCA_051985875.1 Hyphomicrobiaceae bacterium | reverse complement strand
AGCGACATCGCCAAGGCGCTGGCGATCGGCGCCCGCGCGGTATGCATTGGGCGGCCGTACCTGTGGGGCCTCGGTGCCTTCGGGGAAGCGGGCGTGCAGCGCGTGCTGGAAATCCTGCGCGCGGAGCTATCCGCCGCCATGCAGCAGCTCGGGGCGCCGTCGCTGCGCGAGCTCGTGCCGGCCATGGTGCGGCGCGCGTGAGGCGAGGCGGCGCAGCGCCGATCCTGAGCCGCGCCAACGCTCGCTCGTGCGTGGCCCGCACGCAGCTTGCGAGTGGTGTTTGCGGCGCCGCGGGCCTAAGTTGCGCCTGGCCGCACGAGGCAGCCGGGAGAGCACCGTGAGCAGCGACTTTTCAGGGGCGATCGATTGCGACATCCACCCGCGGGTGCCGACGCCGCGCGTCCTCAGCCGCTACATGGACGAGCACTGGCGCGACACCGTCGACGTGCGTGGCATCGACGGCTTCGAGGCGATCTCCTATCCGGCCGGGGCGCCAATGACCTTGCGTGCGGACTGGCGCGCGAGCGGGGCGGATGCGACGCCGGTGGGCGCCGCGGCCGCCATGCTCGATCGCTTTCGCTTTGCGCATGCGATCTGCAACTGTCTGTTCCCCGTGCAGTTCTTTCGCGACGAGAACTTGGCCGCAGCCTTTGCCCGCGCGGTCAACGACTGGCTGGCGGCCGAGTGGCTCGCCGCCGATCCGCGGCTGCTCGGCTCGGCGGTATTGCCCATTCAATCGGTCGAACGCTCGCTCGAGGAGATCGAGCGTCGCGCCGGCGACCCGCGCTTTGTGCAGCTGCTGCTGCTGGTGATGGGTGAAAACCCGCTCGGCAAGTCGCGTTACTGGCCGATCTACGCCGCCGCGGAGCGCTACGGTTTTACCATTGGTATTCATGCCGGTAGTAGCTATCACCAGGCGACCACCGGCTCCGGATGGCCGAGCTATTACCTTGAGGATTACGCCGCCCAGGCGCTCGGCTTCCACACCCAGCTTGGCAGCCTCATCTGCGAAGGGGTGTTCGTCAAATACCCGAAGTTGCAGGTGGTTCTGATCGAATCGGGGGTGACTTGGCTGCCACCCTACCTCTGGCGCCTGTGCAAGTCCTGGCGCGGGGTACGCAATGAGGTGCCCTGGCTCGACCGCTCGCCCGAGGAATTCGTCCGCGACCATGTCCGGCTGACCATGCAGCCGTTTGACGCGCCGCCCGGAGCGGAGCACATTGGCCGCATCTTGGATCAGCTGCGGTCCGATCAGATGCTGCTGTTTGCGAGCGACTTTCCGCATTGGCAGTTCGACGGCGCGGAGATGCTCCCGCTCGGGCTCCCCGATGCGCTGCGCCACAAGGTCCTGATCGACAACCCGCGCCGCACCTACCCCCGCATCCCCAGGAGCGCATGATGCTCGATACCGCCCAGCCCACCCTGCCCGACGCCAGTCGCGGCGATCCTGCACCCGCGCGGCTGCAAGTGATCGACGCCGATGTGCATCCCGCGCTCGCATCGCTTTCAGACCTGAAGCCGTACCTGTCTGCGCATTGGTGGGAGCACCTCAAGACCTACGGGTCACGCAAGCGGCACGGCATGTACTACGAGCCCTATCCGAAATCGGCGCCGCGGGCCTGCCGCCGCGACGCCTGGCCGGAGGGAGGCGGTGTCCCAGGATCGGACCTCTCCCTCATCCGCAAGCAGTACCTCGACGCCTACGGCATAGCGGCCGGCATCCTCGGGCCGCTCGGCGTCACCGGCCAGGGCGAGCTCGACCTTGGGCTCGGCGCGGCGCTTGCCAGCGCGACCAACGACTGGCAGCGCCATACCTTCACCGGCCCCGAGCCGCGCCTGCGCTCGGCGATTGTCGTCCCCTACGACGACGGCGAGGCCTCGGTGCGGGAAATCGAGCGCTGCGCCGAGGACGCGGCCTTCGCACAGGTGTTCATGTTGACGCGCACCTCCGAGCCGGCCGGCAACCGCCGCTACTGGCCGATTTACGAGGCGGCCGCGCGCCACGGACTCCCCGTCGGCCTGCACGTGTTCGGCGCCAGCGGCCATCCCTATACCGGCGCCGGCTGGCCCTCCTACTACATTGAGGAGAGCGCGGGGCATTCGACGTCCTGCCAGACCACGGTCACCAGCCTGGTCATCGAGGGCGTGTTCGAGCGCTTCCCCGCGCTCAAGGTCGTCATCATCGAGGGCGGATTTGCCTGGCTGCCGGCACTGTGCTGGCGCCTCGACAAGCTCTACGAGCGCTTGCGCTCGGAAGTGCCCCATCTGAAACGGCGGCCGTCGGAATACATCCGCGAGCACGTCTGGGTGACGACCCAGCCGATGGAAGAGCCGCAAGATCCCCAGCACTTGCGCGACGTGATCGAGTGGATCGGCTGGGACCGCCTGCTGTTCGCCTCCGACTATCCGCACTGGGACTTCGATGATCCGTTCCGCGCCTTTCCCCCGGGCACGCCGCACGCACGGCGCGAACAGGTTCTCAGCGGCAACGCCCGTGCCGTCTTCCGGCTCGGCTGAGGCGCGGGTCGAGCGCACCCCATGGCGCGCCATGTCGTCGCCCGAGCCGCGGAGCTGCCGCCTGGCACGCGCAAGCTGGTGCGCATCGGAAGCCGGGACATCGTCGTCCTCAACGTCGGCGGCGAGCTGTTCGCCCTGTCCGATACCTGCCCGCACAAGGGCGGCAGCCTGTTCCGCGGCAAGCTGACCGGCGCGGTCGCCTCCACCGAACCCGGCCGCTACACGTATTCGCGGCGCGGGGAAATCCTGCGCTGCCCATGGCACGGCTGGGAATTCGACATCCGCACGGGCAGATCCTGGTGCGATCCGGCACGCATGCGCCTGCGCAGCTACGATGTTTCCGTCGAAGGCGGCGCCAAGCTCGCGGCCGGACCCTATGTGGCGGAGACGTACCGCGTGACGCTCGAGGAGGAGTATATCGTCGTCGAAACCCGGTAGGCGCGCCGCCTCAGCGGGTTTGCGAAAGCGGCCGTTTCGGAGGCTTGGCATAGAGCCCGACGGCGATCGCCCGCGCCACGTAATGGGCCATGCAATGATAACCCGACTCGGTCAGTCCGAAGTCGCTCGGCTCGGGATGACCTTCCCCGCGCAGCGTGCGGTCGAGGATTTCGACCGCCTCGTAAAGGCGAATGCGCAGCACGTTCTCTTCGACGGCGATCTGCTGCAGGGCCGTGCGAATCGCCTGGTAGTGCTCGTCGGTAGCCAGCTGCTTCATGTAATGCAGGCCGATGAGGATAACGTCGATCTTGTTGTCCTTCAGCCACCTGACGGTGTTGCGCACGGTCGCCGCGAACTCGTCGACCGGCACCTGCGCGAAGGCATCGTTGGGCCCGACCTGCCACAGCACGATGTCCGGATGGTTGAGGGCAACCTCGATCTGCAGGCGCGTCGCCGTCGCATCCGCGAGCTCGCCGGAAAAGCCGCGGTTGATGATTTCCACATCGAGGCCCTTGATCGAGCGCTCGAGGATCTGCTCGAGCAGGGGCGGGCCGCCCTCGCGCTGCCAACCGAGCACGGCGGTCGAGGAAGCGCCGATCGCCAGGATCTTGATCTTCTTGCGCTCCTGCAGCGCGATGGCGCTGTTGGGCAGCGGCGTGTCGCTCGCGCTTATCCCGCCGCATTCCTTGGCCACCGGCGGAAGCTCCGGCGTCGGCTGCGCCGAGGCGGCGAAGGCGACGGCCGCCGTGCCTACCAGTCCAAGCAGCGCGGCCGAGATGCGCGCTATGCTACCTGTTGCCGAACCTGCCATTCCGATATCCACGCGGTGGACCACAGCAGCCCGATACCGACGACTGCCACAATGGTATCGCCGACAAACGCGCCAGTGTACAGCAAACGCAGGATTTGTCCGATCAGACTGAGGAGGGAGCCAACGCAAAATACGTTCAATGAGTTACGGCCGAGCGCGGACAGGAACTCCGCAAGCCGGGGCAGGCGCGGCGCAAACAGCGGGTAGGCGGCGGAGAATACCGCCGCCAGCGCCAGGAACTGCAGCAGCCGAATTGGCGTCAGAAAGCTCTTGCCGTTAAGGAAGAACAGTTTCGGCTCGGGGAGGTGCACCGGGTCGGGCATCAAGCTGAACAGCACGACCACCGCCGCCGCGATCACCAAGGGAAGGCTGACCGCCCGAACCAGGCCGATGTGGCGGCGCACGGCGCCGCCGATGCCGTCCTCGCGCGACAGAGCGAATCCGAGGATGAAGATCAATTGCCAGGTGAACGGGTTGAAGAACCACTGCCCCGGCACCGGCCAGGTCGGCGCGGTGAACGGCACGGCGAGCGCGGCGAGATAGAGGGCCAGCGCCAGCGGCAGCAGCGCGCGCCGGGCGAAGCGATCGATCAGGGCGATGGCGGGCGCGGCGAGCATCAGCACGACGTACAGCGGCAGGATGTCGAAGTAGCCGAGCTGATGGGTGAGCAGCATCAGCCCGATCTGCGTCTGCGCCGGGTCCTGGAAGAACGCCGCGGCATTGTTCCACTCGAGAATCAGGGGGTTGTCGAGCAGGTAGGCGGTCGCTGCAAGGATCGCCAGCGCCAGGCTACAGATCAGGATCTGCGCCGCGTAGATCTTCAGCGCCCGCGCGCCGAGCCTCGCCACCAAGCGGCCAGCGCTCACCAGCTCCGGCCGGGCGCGAACCAATAGCCCGAGCGACCAGCCGGCGAGAAATACGAACAGCTCGGCGGAATCCGAGATCGAGACGTTGCGATGCGTCAGCCGCTCGAACCAGATCCCGGGAATGTGGTTGATGAAAATCGAAACGAGCGCAAACCCGCGCCAGAAATCGACGGCGTTGGGTTGGCGGGGCATTCCGGCGCGAGCTCTTTTCGTTGCGGCCGGGATCGTTCCGCCCGGCTGTGTGCGACCCGAATCCGGAGCGTCCTGCGCCGGAACGGGCGCGCCGGTGCGCGCGTGGGGCCGCTGGTCAAGCAGAGGCAACGAAGCTCTCGATCAATGCGTTGGCGATCGCATGCTTTCCCGGCACGCTCAACCCCTCGGGGTGCCGGCGCTCAAGCATCAAACGCGCCTCGCCGCGCGTGAACCAGCGCGCCTCGGCGATCTCCCCGCTATCGATCGTGATCGCGGTCGTCTCGGCCCGACCGATGCAGCCGAGCATCAGCGAGTGCGGAAATGGCCAGGGCTGGCTGGAGTGGAAGGTGACCTCGCCCACCCTGATGTCCGTCTCCTCGCGCACTTCGCGGCGCACCGCGTGGGCGATGTCCTCGCCGGGCTCGACGAAGCCTGCCAGGGTGGAGAACATCTTGTCGCCGTAGCGATGCTCGTGCGCCAACAGGCAACGTTCGCCATCGGTGATCAACATGATCACCACCGGGTCGGTGCGGGGAAACCACTCCAGTCCGCATGCCCAGCACCTTCTTCGCCAGCCGCCGTCCTTGACCAGCGTCGTGCCGCCGCAATGGCCGCAGCAGCGCGCATTCTCGTGCCATTGCGCCAGGGCCCGCGCCTGGCCGCACAGCGACAGCTCCTCGGGTGACATGCTGCCCTGCATGGCGAGCGAGCGCAGATCGACGATCGGCCGCAGCTTCTCGACCGCCCCGGGTACGTTACGCGTACGGTGCTCGGTCACGGCCACGGCAAAATACGCATCACCGGCCGCGTCGACGCCGAGGAACAGGGCATCGGCGACCGGGAGACCGAATTCTTGCAGCTCGGCGAGCGAAAACCATGCAAGTCGGCTCGCGGTCCGCTCGGCATTGGAGCGGATGACCGGCTTGAGGTCGGCCAGCACAAGGAAGCGTGCCCCCGGCGCTTCGAGCCTTGCCTTGAGAAACTCCGCGTCGCTCCGCTTGGGTCCGAGCCGATCGAGACTTACCGTCGAACCAACCGTCGGCATGCAGATGCTCCTACCATGGGCGCGGGCCGGTGCGCTCCGTGCGCGCACCCCACCTGCCGAATCATCCTGAGCGGCCGTACCGGCCGCGACGGCAATCTCGTCCCGCCTACGCCCTTATCATCGCTGCCGCCTTCCGCGCCAGGCCTATTCGCGACACGCGGCCCTGCTGGTGGTGCGTTGCACGCGCGCCGCCATTGGGGTGCCCCGCAGCAACGAGCAGCGCGCCCGAACGCGCGGCGCACACAGGTGCGGGGGGAGGCGTCACTTGTATTCCCCCAATGTGGCCCCCATAATCGCCGCGGGAGGTTGGCGGCGGACGCGTCCCTCGCCAACCGGGTCAGGTCCGGAAGGAAGCAGCCCTAACGAGCCAGATGCGGGTCGTTTGTCAGCCTC
>JBPYEF010000212.1:0-5278 GCA_051985875.1 Hyphomicrobiaceae bacterium | reverse complement strand
ACGATCAAGGTCAAGGTCGATGGCGCCAGCGTTGCGCCGGTGTCGTGAGCACGGTCGCCCCTGACCGGCCGCCGGGCCGCCGGATGCTTACTGCCGCCGCGCCGTGCCCCATCACAAGTTGAAAGTGGATCGCTCCGGGGAGGCCGGCGCTGAGCTCGCGCCGAGGATCGCACGATGAGCGAGCGCAAATCGGTTCTCGTCACGGGGGGTGCGGGCTTTCTCGGCTCACACCTGTGCGAACGCCTGCTCGCCGCCGGTCAGGAGGTGATCTGCCTCGACAACTTCTTCACCGGCAGCAAGCGCAACGTCGAACATCTGCTCGGCAATCCCCGCTTCGAACTGGTACGTCACGACGTGACCTTTCCGCTCTACGTCGAGGTCGACGAGATCTACAACCTTGCCTGCCCAGCGTCGCCGATCCACTATCAGCACGACCCGGTGCAGACCACCAAGACCAGCGTGCACGGCGCGATCAATATGCTCGGCCTGGCCAAACGCCTGAAGTGCCGGATCCTGCAGGCATCCACCAGCGAAGTGTATGGTGATCCAAGCGTGCACCCACAGCGGGAGGATTACTGGGGCAACGTCAACCCGGTCGGGCCGCGCTCCTGCTACGACGAGGGCAAGCGCTGCGCCGAGACGCTGTTCTTCGACTACTATCGGCAGCACCACCTCGAGATCAAGGTAGCGCGCATCTTCAACACCTACGGGCCGCGCATGCATCCCAATGATGGCCGGGTGGTATCGAACTTCATCATTCAAGCGCTGCGCGGGGAGCCGATCACCATCTATGGCGACGGCAGTCAGACCCGATCGTTCTGCTATGTCGACGACCTGATTGGCGGGTTGATGCGCCTGATGGCAAGCGACACGGGCTTCACCGGGCCGGTCAATCTTGGCAATGAGGGCGAATTCACCATCCGGCATCTGGCGGAGACGATCGTCGCCATGGTCGGCTCGCGCTCGCGCATCGAATTCCTTCCCTTGCCGCAAGACGATCCCAAGCAGCGGCGGCCCGACATTTCCTTGGCACGCGAGCGGCTGCAGTGGCGGCCGAGCGTGCCTTTGCAGACCGGGCTTCAGAGCACGATCGCCTATTTCGAAAGGCTGCTGTCGGGACGCGCCGATGCCTCACCATGAGCGCAAGTCCCCGGGCGATGCGCCGTGCCCCTCGCCGCGGTTGCCCACCGGGACCCGGGCGACGGACCTGACCGTGACGTCTCCCGGCGCCACCGACGGGCGGCGCTCGCGCGGGGTTCAGAGCCGCGTCGGGCGCCGGTCGGCGCTGCGCCGCAGGTTGCGAGGCGGCGCGTTCGCTGCACCGGAGCGGCGGCCTTGAACGGCTCACTCGCCCTTGGCATCGACGTCGGAGGCACCTTCACCGACATCGTCGTGCACGATGCTGAGAACGGTCGACAAGTCAGCCACAAGGAATTGACGACGCCCACCGAGCCGGCGCTCGGCGTGCTCGCCGGCGTCGACCGGCTGCTCGCCAGCAGTGGCATCGCACCCGAACAGATCGGACGCGTCGTGCACGCGACCACGCTGTTCAGCAACGCCCTGATCGAACGCAAGGGGGCACCGACGGGACTGATCACTACTCGGGGCTTCCGCGACACGCTGGAGATCGGACGGGAACGGAAATTCGAGCTTTACGATATCAAGATCGTCAAGCCCGCGCCGCTCGTGCCGCGCCGTTTGCGCTTGGAGGTCGCGGAGCGCATCCTGGTCGATGGCAGCGTGCAGCGCGCGCTGCAGGACTCCGAGATACTGTCCGCGGCCGGCGAGCTGGCGGCCGCGGGTGTCACCTCGACCGCCATCTGCTTTCTGCATTCCTACGCCAACCCGCGCCATGAACGGCGGGCAAGTGCGCTCATCGCCGAACGCTTCCCGGGCATGTCCGTATCCGCCTCGATCGACGTCGCGCCGGAGATCCGCGAGTATGAGCGGGTCTCAACGACCGTTATCAATGCCTACATCAAGCCTCTGGCGGAACACTACCTGTCCTCCCTGGCGGATCGGCTGGCGGCGCGCGGCATCGCCGCACCGATGCTGCTGATGCTGTCCAATGGCGGGCTGACCAGCGTCGCCGATGCCAAGCACACGCCGGTCAGGCTGCTGGAGTCTGGGCCGGCCGCCGGCGTGCTGATCGCGGCCCACCTCGCTGCACGGGAGGGTGAGGAGGCCGTGCTGGCCTTCGATATGGGCGGCACCACCGCCAAGCTCGGCATGGTTGAGGGCGGCAAGCCGACGGTCGCCTATGGTTTCGAGGCGGCGCGGCAGCGGCGCTTTGCGGCAGGCAGCGGGTTGCCGGTGCGCATCGCGGCGATCGAGTTGATCGAGATCGGCGCCGGCGGCGGTTCGATCGCTGATCTCGACGCCATCGGCTTGCTCAAGGTCGGACCGGACAGCGCCGGCGCCGAGCCTGGGCCCGCCGCCTACGGCCGGGGTGGACGGCAGCCGACGGTCACCGATGCCGCCTTCGTTCTCGGCTATCTCCATCCCCAATCCTTCGCTGGCGGCGACATGGCGATCGATCTCGCCGCCGCCGAGGCGGCCTTGCGCCCCGTGGCTGCCAGGGCCGAGCTCGGCCTGGTGGAGCTCGCCTGGGGCGTGCACGATCTTGTCAACGAGAACATGGCCAACGCCGCGCGGGTGCACATCGCCGAGCACGGCAAGGACCCGCGCCGCTACACCCTGGTTGCCACCGGCGGCGCCGGCCCACTGCACGCCTACCACCTGGCCAAGAAGCTGGGCCTCGCCCGGATGCTGGTACCGCGCGCCGCCGGCGTCGCCTCGGCGCTCGGACTGCTGATCGCGCCGGCCCGGGTCGACCGGGTGGCAAGCATCGCGCGCGACATCGATCGGCTCGCATGGCCCGAGCTCGAGGCAATCTTCGCCCGCCTGGAGCAGGAGGCCCAAGCCGTGCTGGCGGCGACGCTGCCGCGCGGCGTCGTCGCCGACCTCGCGCGGCTTGCCGACATGCGCTATGTGGGGCAGGCCTCCGAGCTCGTCGTGCCGCTTCCCTGCGGCCCCTACCGCGCTTGCTCCCGGGCGGCCTTCCTGCAGGCGTTCGAGGCGAGCTACCGCGCCGCCTTCACCCGCACCCCTCCGACCCGTCGCATCGAGATCATCAACGTGCGCGTCTGCGCGTCTGCGCCGATCGGCTCGGCTGCGCCGCCCCCGCCGACGAGCGGTGCGCCCGGCGCCCTCAAGGGCGCACGCGCGGTGTACCTACCCGAACGGCGCGATTTCCGCTTGACCCCGGTCTACGACCGCAATGGGCTTATGCCCGGCCAAATCCTGGACGGGCCGGCAATCGTCGAGGAGCGCTCCTCGACGCTTTGGGTCGGCGGCGGCCGGATCGAGGTTCTCGACAGCGGCGGCATCATCGTCAGCATTGCATGAGCAGCGGCCATGGAGCATTGCACGGAGGGGGCCCTTCGCGGCTTCGATGCGGTCAGCCTCGAGATCCTCTGGAAGCGCGCCATCTCGGCGGTCGACGAGGCTGCCACGGCGCTGCGCCGCACGTCGTTCTCGACGCTGGTCAATGAGTCGAACGATTTCGCCTGCGTGCTGACCGACGCCGCAGGCCGGCTGCTGGCACAGAACAGCGAAAGCATTCCCTCCTTCATCGGTACGTTGCCGGTGACGGTGAAGCAGTTCATTGCCGACATCGGCCTGGCCAATATGTACCCCGGCGATGTGCTCGTGACCAACACGCCATGGATCGCGACGGGGCACCTCAACGATATCACGGTCGCCAAACCCATTTTCCGCGGCAACCGCATCGTCGCCTTCGCCGCATCGACCGCGCACGCTCCCGATATCGGCGGCAGGGTGCGCTCGGTCGAACCGCGCGAGGTATTCGAGGAGGGCCTCCACATCCCCGTCATGAAGCTGCTGCGCGCAGGCGTGCCCGATCGGACGCTCTTGACGCTGCTGCGCGCGGCGGTGCGTACGCCGGACCAGACCGAGGGCGACCTGTGGGCGCAGCTCGCCGGGCTCGATCTGCTCGAGCGCCGGCTCGGCGAGCTAATGGAAGAGTACGCGCTTACAGACCTTGAGGACTTCGCCGCGGCCATACTCGGCCGCTGCGAGCGGGCGATGCGCGCAGCGATCGCCGCCATTCCCGATGGCACGTACAGCTACGCGTTCTCCACGGACGGCTTGGGCTCGCCGTTCACCTTCAGGATCGCCATTGCCGTGCAGGGCGAGCAGATCGGCGTCGACTATGCGGGCACCTCCCCGCAGGTCGACCGCGCGATCAACTGCACGATGACCTATACCTTCGCCATGACCGCCTACGCCCTGAAGTGTGCGCTGCTTCCGGCCCTGCCCAACAACGAGGGGATTTTCCGCTGCGTCGCGGTGACTGCACCCGAAGGTTCGCTGGTCAACCCACGATTTCCGGCCGCCGTCGGTGGACGCATGGCCACCGGCCACTACCTCCCGGTTGCCGTATTCGGCGCGCTGGCGCCGGTGCTCCCGAACCGGTTGATTGCCGCGTCCGGCTCGCCGCTGTGGAGCATGATCGTGACCGGCGTGCGCCCCGGCGGCGAGACCTACGCCAATGTTCTGTTTTTCAACGGCGGCATGGGCGCAACCGATAGCAATGACGGCCAGAGCGCCTATGCCTGGCCGAGCAACGTATCCAACGTCCCCGTCGAGCTGATGGAACGCGACAGCCCGCTGCTCGTGCACAGCAAGCAGCTGCGTTCGGGCAGTGGCGGCACCGGGCACTTTCGCGGCGGGCTCGGCCAAGAGATCGAGTTCGAGGTCCTATCCGAGACGCCGCTCTATGCCATCTTCATGGCCGAGCGCTGCCGCTTCCCGGCGCCGGGGCTCAGGGGCGGCGGGCACGGGGCGCGCGGCGAGGTGCGCATCGACGGGATCGAGGTCGACTATCGCCAGAACGTCGTGCTGCGGAAGGGCCAGCGCGTGCTGCTGCGCACTCCCGGCGGCGGCGGCTTTGGCCCCGCGGCGAGCCGCGAGCCGACCGCCGCCGATACGGATCGTCGCGAGGGCTACAGCGACTAAGCAATCGCCGCGCCACGGGCGGCGAGCGGCGCGACCCCACGCCTTCCCCGCAATCGCCCGCCGCCGTTCAGGGGGCGCCGCGCTTCCAGGCAACAACCTCGGCGTGGGTGAGGCAGAAGAAGGCATCCCGGTCCCGGCCCCAATCGCGCCAGCCTGCGGCAATGTTCTCGAGCTCGGCGCGCGTCGCCAATCCATACTCCAAGGCCTTATCGGCGATGTTGGAGTGCAGCGTGCGCTC
>JBPYEF010000211.1:0-3295 GCA_051985875.1 Hyphomicrobiaceae bacterium | reverse complement strand
AAGGCTGACATGACCCCTGGCTCGCTGGTTATAGCCGTTGCAGCCGATGCTACCTACGCCGATGCCACGCACCTCTTGCACACCACGGGAATATGCCAACCAAGCTCCAGCCGCACCGCCCGGCGATGCCGCCTTGACGTCTAATGACGCCTGATGGCGCCTCCGGCCGAGCTCGCGCCCGGAGCTTGCCTGGCGCAGTGCGCGGCTTCAATTGGCGGACCAAGTATGGCCGTGACGCGGGTTGTAAAACCCCGGCCTAACCCTGGGCCTAACCCCCTGCTTAACCCTGGGCTTAACCCTGGGCCCGAACCCTGGCGCTTGTTTCCCTACTCTGGACGAATCCCTCCGCGCGCCAGCTCCCTCGCACGCCCCGCCGGAGAAGGCAAGCTGCGGCCTCCCCCCGATGCCCAACGCGTCACCGCGTGTCATTTTTGCCGGGCCCTGCGCGCCGCTCGAGGGCAACCGCCTGCCGCACCCTTCCCCGCCGGGTGGGGCCACGCCCGATCGCGGACCTACCCTGCATTGGCGGGCGAAGCGTGCGAGTCGAGGAGCACCCTCTGCTATAGTCGAGTCGCTGCCTCCCGCAGCCAAGGAGCCGCATGCACCAGGCCAAACAGGCTGAAGGCCAAGGCGCCATACCACCGGTCGCTTCGCTCCCGGCGCGCGATGCCATCGGCCACCAATTTTTGGCCGAGGAAGTCTCCCTCGTCGAAGATTTGATGGCACGAGCGACAGCGCGCGCGGAGGAGGCGCACGCCATCGCCACGGCCGCGCAACGCCTCGTCGCCCTTGCGCGCGCCAATCGGCACCGCCATGGCGGGGTCGATGCCTTCATGCACGAGTACGGGCTCACCTCCGAGGAAGGGGTGATCCTGATGTGCCTTGCCGAGGCCCTGCTGCGTATACCCGATGCCGACACCGCCGATGCTCTGATCGCCGAGAAGATCGGCGAGGGTCGCTGGGAACGGCACTGGGGGGCCTCCGACAGCACCTTTGTCAATGCCTCGACCTTCGGTCTGATGCTCACCGGACGCGTGGTCCGGCTTGGCGAGGACACCAGCGCTGGTCCCGCAGGGGTGCTGAAGCGGTTGGTTGCCCGCTCCGGCGAGCCCGTGATCCGCAGCGCGCTGCGCCATGCCATGCGCATTCTCGGCGACAGCTTCGTCTTCGGACGTACGATCGCGGAGGCATTGCGCAGGTCGCGCGCCTACGTGTCACAGGGCTACCGGCTGTCCTACGACATGCTTGGCGAGCGGGCCCGGACCGCAAGCGACGCGCAGCGCTACTTTGAGAGGTATGCCGCGGCGATTGTCGCGATCGGGGCCGCGCACGCCGACGGCGCCGCGGAGGATCTCGCCGGGCGGCCGAGCGTGTCGGTCAAGCTGTCGGCGCTGCATGCGCGCTTCGACCCCGGCAAGGAGGCGCAGCTCGAGCGCGAGCTGCTACCGCGCCTACTCGCCCTTGCCACCGCCGCCCGCCGCCACGCCCTTGGCCTCACCATCGACGCCGAGGAACAGGATCGCCTCGATCTTACCCTGCAGCTGTTTGGGGGCGCGTTCATCGATCCTGGCCTCAGCGGTTGGCCGGGATTGGGCATCGCCGTGCAGGCATACGGCAAACGCGCGCTGCCCATCCTGCAGTGGCTGCAGCAGCTCGCCAAGGCGCACAAAAAACGCATACCCGTTCGCCTGGTCAAGGGAGCCTATTGGGACAGCGAGATCAAATGGGCGCAGGAGCGTGGTCTCAGCGACTACCCGGTATTCACGCATAAGGCGTATACGGACGTATCCTACCTTGCCTGCATGCGCACGCTGTTGAGCGATGCAGCGGCGTTCTCGCCGCAGTTTGCCACGCACAATGCGCATACCATGGCCGCGGTGTGCGTCGCCGGGGGCGCGCAACTCTACGAGCTGCAGCGCCTGCACGGAATGGGGGAGGCCCTCTATGAGGAGGGGGTCGCGGCAGGGGTGCTCAAGGTGCCGTGCCGCATCTATGCCCCGGTTGGTGCGCACGAGGATTTGGTGGCCTACCTCGTGCGTCGCCTGCTGGAAAACGGCGCGAACACCTCCTTCGTGCACCGATTGGCCGACCCGGAGGCGACGCTCGCGGAGATCGTCGGCGATCCACTGTCCGCTGCTCGGCGCATGCGCACTGTGCCGCCGCTGGCCCGCCCCTGGCAGATCTTCCTTCCCGATCGCCGCAATAGCGCCGGCTTGGCGCTCAGTGAGCCGAGCGTGCGCGCATCCCTGCGCGCAACGATCGATGCCGAGCTCGCGCAGTCCGTGACTGCGGCGCCGATCATCGTCGGCAGCGTTCGCGCCGGCGATGGCGAACCCGAGGAGGTACTGAGCCCGCATGATCGCCGTCATCGCGTCGGCTGGGTCAAGAGCACCGACGCGTCGATGCTCGATGCGGCGCTGGCGAGTGCCGTGTCGGCGTTTCCCGCGTGGGACCTGCTCGGCGGCCCGGCGCGCGCGCTCGTCCTCGAACGGGCCGCCGAGCTCTTCGAGCGCGACCGCGCACGGCTGATGGCCTTCATGGTGCGGGAGGCCGGGAAAACCCTCGATGGCGCGCTCGGCGACGTGCGCGAAGCAGTCGACTTCCTGCGCTACTACGCGAGCGAGGCGCGCCGGCTGTTCGCTGCTCCGCTGTCCCTCAAGGGCCCGACAGGGGAAAGCAACTTGTTGCAGCTGCGCGCGCGCGGCCCGTTCGCGTGTATCAGCCCGTGGAACTTCCCGCTCGCCATTTTCACCGGTCAAATCGCCGCGGCGCTGGCCGCCGGCAATGCGGTGCTGGCCAAGCCGGCCGGGCAGACGCCGCTGACCGCGTTTCTCGCCGTGCGCTTGCTGCTCGAGGCCGGTGTGCCGCCCGGCGTACTGCAGCTGGTGCCGGGCGCCGGCGCGGTCGGGGCGGCGCTGGTGAGGGACGCGCGCATTGCCGGGGTCGCCTTCACCGGGTCCAACGCCACCGCGTCCGCGATCCAACACGCGCTCGCCGAGCGCAAGGGCGCATTGCTGCCGTTGATCGCCGAGACCGGAGGCCTCAATGCGATGATCGCCGATTCGAGCGCGCTGCCCGAACAGGTCGTGCGCGATGCAGTGCGGTCCGCCTTCGATGCGGCTGGCCAGCGCTGCTCGGCGGCGCGGCTGTTGTTCCTGCAGGCCGATGTCGCCGAGCCGATGCTGGAGATGCTCGCCGGCGCAGTTGCGGCGCTGGCGATCGGCGATCCGCTCGATTATGCGACCGACGTCGGCCCGGTGATCGACGCGCAGGCCAAGCAGAGGCTTGAGGCGCA
>JBPYEF010000210.1:0-3617 GCA_051985875.1 Hyphomicrobiaceae bacterium | reverse complement strand
CAAGCGTGAAATCGATGGTCGACGCGGCCAAGCGCGAGATTGAGGAGATCGACGCCGCCGCGGCGATCAAGCTGTTTGGGCGCGACGACGTCGTCCTTGTCGACGTGCGCGACCCGCGTGAGCTGGAACGCGACGGCAAGGTGCCCGGCGCGTTCAGGGTGACGCGCGGCATGCTGGAGTTCTGGATCGATCCGCAGAGCCCCTACTACAAGCCGAGGTTCGGCGAGGACAAAAAATTCGTGTTCTTCTGTGCCGGCGGACTGCGTTCTGCGCTCGCGGCCAAGACGGCGCAGGATATGGGTCTCAAGCCGGTGGCGCACATTCTCGGCGGCTTCAAGGCGTGGAAGGACGCCGGTGGGCCCGTCGAAGGCGGCGGGCATCCGACGTGACGCGGGAAAGCAACTTTGTGCGCCGTGGTCCCTTACGCCGCACGTTGCCGTCGCGGCGGCGCCGGCAGCGCGACGCGGAGAGCGCCCGATGCCGGTGATCCAATCCTCAGTTGCGACCGGCTCCGCGGCATTCCGTGCCAACGCCGCCGCCATGCGCTCACTCGTTGCCGACCTCGCCGAGAAACGCGCCGCCGCGGCGGTAGGTGGACCGCAGAAGCTCAGGGAGCGCCACGTGGCGCGCGGCAAGCTGTTGCCGCGCGACCGGGTGTTGCGCCTGATCGACCCGGGCTCACCGTTTCTCGAGCTCTCGCCGCTCGCCGCCCTGGGCCTCTACGGCGGCGACATCCATGCGGCGGGAATCATCACCGGCGTCGGGCGTATCGCCGGCCGTGAGTGCGTGGTCGTGTGCAACGACGCGACCATCAAGGGCGGCACGTACTACCCGATGACCGTCAAGAAACACCTGCGCGCCCAGGAGATCGCCCGCGAGAACCGGCTGCCGTGCGTCTATCTGGTCGACAGCGGGGGAGCCAACCTCCCCGAGCATACCCAGGTGTTTCCCGACCGCGACCACTTCGGCCGCATCTTCTACAACCAGGCGACCTTGTCGGCGCTGGGCATTCCCCAGATCGCCGCCGTGCTCGGGTCGTGCACCGCGGGCGGGGCCTATGTGCCGGCCATGGCCGATGAATCGATCATCGTGCGCCGCCAGGGCACGATCTTTCTCGGCGGCCCGCCTCTGGTGAAGGCGGCGACCGGGGAGACGGTGAGTGCAGAGGAGCTCGGTGGAGCCGACGTGCATACGCGCCAGTCGGGAGTTGCCGATCATCTGGCGGTTAACGACGAGCATGCGCTCGAGACGGTGCGCAGCATCATTGCCAATCTGCACCCCGTGCCGAAGGCCGACGCTGGGTTGCGCGCGCCCTCACCCCCTGCCTACGATCCCGCGGAAATCGACGGTGTGGTGCCGGCCTCGCTGATGACCCAGTACGATTCGCGCGAGGTCATCGCCAGGCTGGTCGATGCCTCCGAGATGAACGAATTCAAGGCCAATTACGCGCGCACGCTCGTCACCGGGTTTGCCCACATCGAGGGTATTCCGGTGGCTATCCTCGCCAACAACGTCATCCTCTACTCGGAGACGGCACTCAAGGCGGCGCATTTCATCGAACTCGCCTGCCAGCGCAAGACACCCCTGCTGTTCCTGCAGAACATTACGGGGTTCATGGTCGGCAAGGCTGCGGAAGCCGGTGGCATCGCCAAAGACGGCGCCAAGATGGTGACCGCAGTCGCCTGCGCGCAAGTACCGAAGCTGACCGTGATCATCGGCGGCTCCTACGGCGCCGGCAACTATGCCATGTGCGGGCGTGCCTATTCCCCCCGTTTCCTGTTCACCTGGCCCAACGCGCGCATCTCAGTGATGGGCGGCCCGCAGGCCGCGGCCGTTCTTGCAACGGTGCGGCGCGAGAACATAGAGGCTCAAGGGAAAACCTGGAGCGCCGTCGAGGAGGCCGAGTTCAAGAAGCCGGTGCTCGACAATTTCGAGCGCGAGGGACATCCCTACTATGCGACCGCGCGCTTGTGGGACGACGGCATCATTGCCCCGGCAGAGACGCGCCGCGTGCTCGGCTTGGCACTCGCCGCCGCGCTCAATGCGCCGATCACCGAGCCGCGCTTCGGCGTGTTCCGGATGTAGTGCTGCGGGGCGCGGTCCCGCTCGGGGTTCTTGACCCGCCCGCGAGCTATCGCCGCACGCGGTGCCGCGGGCGAGGTGATCATCAAGCGGTTTGAGGAGGAATGCATGCTCATACGATGCGCCATTGCCCTGGCACTTGTCGGGGCGATCGGCACGGCGGCCGCGGATGAGCCGAAAGCCTTCACCTGCAGCTTCGACGTCGGGCTCGCCCGCGTGTACGAAAATGGACACTTCGTCACCGAGCCGGCAGCCCCGATCGCCTTCGGCATCGAGGCAATCGATCAGGCGGCGCAGTCCGCGGACTTGAAGATGCCGCACGGCACGGGGCACCTGCGCGTCGTGCGGGCAGTAAATGCGATGCATTTCCTGGAGGTGGTGACCGAGGGGTTTCTCAACCTCACGACCATCTACGACAAGGATGAGGCGAAGGGCGCCTACCCCGCGGTGCACTCGCGACACTTCGGCCTGCTCGGACAGCCGATCGTCAGCCAGTATGAGGGCTTTTGCCAAGCCAAGGGATGACGCAGAGCTCACCGGCGCAGGCGCGGGCAGCCATGACCGCAGCCGTACCGCGCGCCCTCAGCTCGAAGGCGAGTCGAGCTTGCGGGTCAAATTCTCGAAATCGCGCCGCAGCTCTTCGTTCTTGAAGATCTGATCGAAAGTCGGCGCCTCCAGGCGCTGAATGGCCTCGAACGAGGCGGCCGAGTCCCGCATCAGGTTCTTCAGCTGGTAGCTTGCCTCGACCGTCTCGAAGGTGTTGTCGGCGATGCGCAGATCATGGCTCGCGCGCTGGCGCGCCTTGGCGACTTGCTCCCGCTGCTGCAGAAGATAGCGCCGGTAACCCTTGGCGGCGTCCTCGGCGAGGCGCTGGCTCTCACGATTGCTCTCGAGCGTCCGCTTCTGGTCATCGCGGTTCTCGGCCTTGAGCAACTCTGCGGTCTTGGCGCGCGCCGCGCGGATATCCTGCTCGATGGCCGACAGCTTGGGCAAATATTGCTTGTCGATCTTGGCGATCAGCTCGTCCTGCGCCTGCACCAAGAGCGCAAATAGGGCGGCGTGCATAGCAAAATACTTGCGCGCCGCGCCGATGTTCTCGCCCGATGCGCCGAGCAGCTTGCCGAGCTGGCCG
Organism: Hyphomicrobiaceae bacterium; assembly: GCA_051985875.1. Taxonomy (GTDB): domain Bacteria; phylum Pseudomonadota; class Alphaproteobacteria; order Rhizobiales; family Hyphomicrobiaceae; genus AWTP1-13. The sequence continues at coordinate 403 of JBPYEF010000210.1, read as the reverse complement.
TCGATCAGCTTGGCCGAGTTGAACACTGCCACCAGGCGCACGAGATCGCCCGACAGCACGCTATCAAGCAGCAGGTCGACCTGCTCGGGCGCGAGCTGCACGCCGGTATTCTGCAGTGCGTGCTGCATATCGGCCTTGGCCTTCTTGATCTCCTCGCGGTTGAGCTCGATTTTCTTCTTCGCTTCCTCGATGTCCTTGCCAAGGCTGTCGACGGTGTCGGTGACCAACCCGGGGAGCACGCCGTCCTTTGGGGCCGTGATCTGCTTCTCGCGCAGCTTGACGATACGGTCGTCGAGCTCGCGCATGTTCTTGCGGTTGCCCTCAATCCCTTTCTGCACCTCGACCACGGGAACATCAGTCACCAGGCCGAGCGCGGCATCGAGCAGGTCGCGGATCTTCTTCT
>JBPYEF010000209.1:0-7924 GCA_051985875.1 Hyphomicrobiaceae bacterium | reverse complement strand
AGCAGCTCGGCGTGCGCGGTCGGATCGGCGTGTTCGCGTGTGCGGTTGCCTGCGCGTGCGAGCACCACCCCGTCCGCCCCGACGATCACGGCACCAACCGGCACCTCGCCACGGGCGGCCGCCGCCTCCGCTTCGGCGAGGGCAATATGCATATGGCTCTGCGGGCGGTGAGCTGGCATAAGGAAAGACGTTAGGCCTCGCAACCTCGGCGCATGCACAAAGCGCAAAAAAGCGATCCCCGTCAACGCCGCGCACCGGACAGCGCGCGGGCACACCCGCCGATCATGCGCATATCCAAGGCGCTGGCGCGCGCCGGGCTGTGCTCGCGGCGCGAAGCGGAGCGCTGGATCGCCGAGGGCCGCGTATCCGTCAACGGCGAGACGCTGACCGCTGCCGCCCGCGACGTATCCCCCTCCGACCGCATTCGCGTCGACGGCCAGCCCCTTCCGGAACCGGCGGTGCCGCGGCTGTGGCGCTACCACAAGCCTAGGGGCCAGGTCACCACCCACCGCGACCCCCAGGGACGCCCGACCGTGTTTGCCGCGCTGCCGTTGCACCTGCCGCGCGTGATTTCCGTTGGCCGTCTCGATTTCAACACGGAAGGGCTGCTGCTCCTCAGCAACAACGGCGCTCTGGCGCGTCACTTGGAGCTGCCGGCGACGGGATGGCTGCGCCGTTATCGCGTCCGCGCCCACGGCAGCATCGCGCAGCAGGACCTCGATTCCCTCCAGAGCGGCATCACGCTGGCCGGCATGCGCTATGGGCCGATCGAGGCCGTGCTCGAGCGCCGACAGGGCACGAACGTGTGGCTGGTGATCGGCCTGCGCGAGGGCAAGAACCGCGAGGTGCGCACCGTGCTCGAACACCTGGGCCTGACGGTGAACCGGCTGATTCGCATTTCCTTTGGACCCTTTCAGTTGCTCGATCTAGCGCCCGGTGCGGTCGCGCCCATCAAGCAGCGCGTGCTGATCGAGCAGCTTGGGCTGCGCACGGCCGCAGCCCTCGGCCTTGAGGGCGGTGCTGACGGCGGCGCGCGCTGAGCGCGGCAGGTGGGCGTACACCGCCGAGCCGGGCAGGTCCGATCGCGGGCGCGGAATGACCGTGTCCTGCTCGCGCGCAGTGCGTGCTGCGTGCACAGGGGCGGTCGCGCTCGTGCCGGTTTCGGCCGCCGTTGCGCGACCGCGACTGGCGTCTACGCTCCGGGCGGTGCTCGGCAAAGGGGAGAAAAAAGGTGCGCATTGTCGGCGGCCGGTTTCGCGGCCGCGCGCTGACTGCCCCCGACACCCTGGCGACGCGCCCGACGTCCGACCGCGTTCGCGAAGCCGTGTTCAATATTCTGATGCACGGCATCGCCGACCTGCAGATCGCCGGTGCGCGGGTCCTCGACCTGTTCGCCGGCAGCGGGGCCCTCGGGTTGGAGGCGCTTTCGCGCGGCGCGAGTTTCTGCCTGTTCGTCGACACCAGCCCAGCGGCACGGGGCCAAATCCGCCGCAACGTCGAGGCGCTCGGGCTCACGGGGGCAACGAAGATATTCCGCCGCGACGCCACCGACCTCGGCGCCGCCGGCGCACTTGCGGGCTTCGCCCTGGCCTTCCTGGACCCGCCCTATGACGATCTCCGGCTCGGCGAGAAGGCGCTAGCCTGCGCCGCTGCGGGCGGATGGTTGGCCGCGGGTGCCGTTGTCGTGCTCGAGCAAAGACGGGGCAGCCCAACTGCGCTCGCCTCGCCGTTTACCGTGATCGAGCGCCGCAACTGGGGAGGAACGGAAGTGGTGTTTGCCCGGCACGCATGAGGGGCGGCACGGGCCGCGGCGCCAGGCTTGCAGCGCCGGGCGAAATCGCCCGCGCGAGGTCGGGGAATAGGTCGCATGCCCCGGAACGAGAGGTGTGTGCGGCCGGGCGGGCCTTGCGGTATTCTGCCGGGGGTGGCGATGCGCGCCGACGTTTCCTCGAGTGCTACATGACCGAGCAGCGCAAAGCGCGTCCCCCGGAAGAGGGCCGCGCCAGCTTTGGCCGCAGCGAGGTGCCGACCGAAGAGCGGCAACCGCTGGTCAATGCCGTCTTCGCCGCCGTTGCCGGGCGCTACGACCTGATGAACGATCTGATGTCAGGGGGCCTGCACCGACTTTGGAAGGACGATCTGATCGCCGCGCTCGATCCGCCCAAGACGTCGCGCTCCTTCTCGCTGATCGACGTCGCCGCAGGGACCGGAGACGTCGCCATGCGTTTTCTTGCGGCGGGAGGACCGGGCTGTTCGGCGATCCTGTGCGATATCAGCCCGGAGATGGTGCGGGTCGGCCGCGGGCGCCTGGCGGACGCGAAAGTTGCAAGCCGCGCCGCCTACGCCATCGGCAACGCCGAGCATCTCCCATTCCCCGATAAAACGTTCGACGCCTATACCATTGCCTTCGGCATTCGCAACGTCACGCGCATTCCCCGCTGTTTGGCGGAAGCCCACCGCGTGCTCAAGATCGGCGGGCGTTTTCTGTGCCTGGAATTCTCCGCCTGCGAGGTGCCGCTGCTCGATAGTCTCTATGATTTTCACTCCTTCGAGATCATTCCCCGGATCGCCAAGCTCGCGACGGGCTCGGACGAGGCCTACCGCTACCTGGTTGAAAGCATCCGCGCCTTTCCCAAGCAGCGGCGCCTGGCGGACCTGGTCGGCGAGGCCGGGTTTGCGCGCAGCAGCTTCCGCAACTTGAGCGGGGGCATCGCTGCCATCCACTCGGGCTGGCGGGTTTGAGGGTTGCACGTCCAACGGCTTTGCCGCCTTCTCGGTCCATTCGCGGCCGCGCCCCCGGTCACCGCAGGTGCCCAAGCCGCGGGGCATGCGGGCCGCAGGGTTCGCGATCCGACCCGCGCCCGCTGCCACGCGGCTTCTCCGGCAACGGATTTCCGAGGGCGGTGTTGCCGCCGGCCGCGGCCGATAGGCTAAACAATACGCGAAACGATACCCACCGGCACTGCTTGACCTCACCACGCCGTCAGGCAATGTGCCGGGCAAATCCGGTCCCTCGCTCCGGCGCCGGGGCGCCGCCCGCGGATTGGCGATGGCAACGACGCTCGGCAACGTTCTGCGGCTTGCGCGCGCCGGCATCGTGCTGGCCCAGCACGGCGTGCGCTTCGTGCCGCGGGGCGAGCGCGTTCCCGCGTTTCTGCGTCTGGCTCGTGCGGCCACCCTGCCGATCCGGATCCTGACCTGGCCGCTGCGGGCCGCCGTACCCAAGCATCGCCGCGTCGCCGCAGCGCTCACGCGCCTCGGCCCGAGCTACATCAAGCTCGGCCAGTTCTTGGCCACGCGCGCCGATCTGATCGGCGCCGACCTGGCCGGCGATCTGCAGCATCTGCACGACAAGCTTCCACCGTTCCCGACCCGGCAGGCGCGGGCGGCGGTGGAGGATGCGCTCGGCGGCCGCCTCGAGGAGCATTTTGTCAGCTTTTCCCCGGCCATCGCCGCGGCCTCGATTGCCCAGGTGCACAAGGCGACCGTGGTGGACAACGGCGCGCATCGCGACGTCGCCGTCAAGGTTCTGCGGCCGGGGATCGAACGGCGCTTCCGCCTCGATCTCGAGAGCTACGCTTTTGCTGCCCGTCAAATCGAACGCTTCCATCCCGCCTCGCGCCGGCTGCGCCCGACCGCGGTGGTGGCCACCCTTGCCCATTCCGTGGCGATCGAGATGGACCTGCGCCTGGAGGCCGCAGCGATTTCCGAGATGGCCGATAATATCGCCCGCGACCGCTCGCTTGCGGACGGGGCGTTTCGGGTGCCTGCAGTCGATTGGCGGCGCACGGCGAAGCGCGTACTGACGCTCGAGTGGATCGACGGCATCCCCATAGCCGATCACGCCGCGCTGAAAGCAGCCGGGCACGATCTGAAGGCGATCGGCCTGACGGTGCTGCGCTCGTTCTTGCGCCATGCCATGCGCGATGGCTTCTTCCACGCCGACATGCACCCGGGCAACCTGCTGGTCGATGCCGCCGGCAGCGTAGTCGCCGTCGATTTCGGGATCATGGGCCGACTAGGGCCGGCCGAGCGCCGTTTTCTTGCCGAGATACTCTACGGCCTGATCAGGCGCGATTATGTGCGGGTCGCCGCCGTGCACTTTGAGGCGGGTTACGTGCCGCCGCACCACTCGGTAGAGGTCTTCGCGCAGGCCATGCGCGCGATCGGCGAGCCGATCCACGGCCGAACGGCCGCCGAGATTTCCATGGCCGACCTGCTCGGGCAGCTGTTTGCTTACACCGAGGTGTTCGACATGGCGACCCGGCCGGAGCTGCTTTTGTTGCAGAAGACGATGGTCGTCGTTGAAGGTGTCGCACGTGCGCTCGATCCGGAGCTCAACATTTGGACCGCTGCCGAACCGATCGCCAGGGATTGGATCGAGCGCAACTACGGCATTGCCCACCGACTACGAGAGGCCGGGGAGGGCGCTGAAACGCTCGGAAGAGTGCTCGGCGAGGTGCCGACCTTTCTCGCGCGCCTCGAACGCGCCGCGCGCGCGCTCGCCGAGGCGGCATCGCAGGGGGTGCGGCTCGACGATGCGAGCATCGAGCGCCTCGCCGATGCGCAAGCCGACCGCAGTCGCTCGACCCGCCGTGCACTGTGGACCGGGGCGCTGATGCTAGTCGTGATCGTGGCTTGGCTGCTCGCACCCTGGCGCTGAGTAGCTCAAGAACGAAGGAAGTGCGTGCGGCTGCGTGCCAGCCGGCCGCAGCCACGCCATAACCCCGACTGGCCTCAGATCAGGAAATCTTCCTTCTTCGCCTTGCCTCCCTTGAGGGCGGCAACCATCCAGCGCGGCGTACGGCCGCGTCCCGTCCAGGTATTCTGGGGGTTCTTGGGATCGCGATACTTGATGGCGACGACGCCGCGCTTGCCCTTGCCCTTACCCTTGCGCCGGCCGTCGACGAGCTCGCGCACGTCGAATCCATGCTGCTTGGCGAGCGCGCTGATCCGATCACGCACGGCATTGCGCTCTGAGCCCTGCTTTTGTGCCATCAGACGGTCAATCCGCAGGCGCAGTTCTGTCAGCTCCGCGTAAGTGAGTTTTTCAAGGCCATTCATTCTTGCCATTGCAGGTGCTCCACTTAAGGTCGTCGAATGAGAAGATAATGCCTATCTTACACCGCGCAAAGCGCAGCGTGCGCCACGTCCCATTGTCGCGTCCCACGCAGGAGCATCACGAAGGCCACACGGGCTCAAGCGTACGCGTCCCACAGCAGGGGGTTGTTGCTCCACGCAAATACTCCGTTATCGCATCTGCCGCTCAGCCGGCCCCTGCCGCGCCGGGCACTTGCACCCGAGCAGGCATTGACTTGCCGAACCGATCCCGGAACGCGGCCGTGTCAATTTCTTCGAGCACGATGCGTCCGCTCATCACGTCTGCTTTCCAGACCTCGTGCGCGGCGTGATGGCTCTGAAACTCTGGCATTACTTCCTTGCCGAACAGCTCGAGCGATTCACAGATGTGCTCGTGGGCGTTCTTCCCCGCCTGATTGAGGAGGATGACTTGATCGATGTGCGAGGTCTCGAACCGCGCCAGCTTGCGACGCAGCGTTGCCGGCGAGCCGATCAGCCCTCCCCTGAGCGCCGCCTCCTGTGCTTGCGGGTTGGCGCGCTTCCAGGCGTTGTATTCATCCCACATGTTGACGGTTCCCGGCGCCGGACGCTTGCGGTCGCTGGAAGCCCCATAGAAACGCAACGCGAACTGGAAGAACGTGGCTCCCTCCGCGCGCTTACGTGCCTCCTCGTCGGTCTTGCAGCACATGAAAAAGCTTACCAAGGCGATATTGGGATTGATCGTGTAGTCGGAGAGCTTCGCCAGGCGGCGGGTAATGGCGTTGTAGTAGGCGTGCACCCAGGCGTGCGCAGCATCCGCGCTTACGAATTGGAAGCCCAGTGCTCCCATGCCGCAACGCCCAGCCCTCTCGATCGTCTCCAACTGCGAGCACGCCATCCAGATCGGCGGATGTGGCTTCTGGATCGGCTTTGGCAAAACGTTGCGCAGGGGAATATCGAAATACGTGCCGTGATGTTCGCTCCCCCCGTCCTTGAACATCGGGAAGATTGCCCGCACCGCCTCGTCAAAAACCGCGCGCTTGTCCTCCATGGTGCGGCCGAAGGGCTCGAGCTCGGTAATCGAGGCGCTTTCGCCCATGCCGAATTCGCAGCGTCCGTTGCTCAGCAAGTCGAGCACCGCCACACGCTCGGCAACGCGTGCGGGATGATTGGTCGTAAGCTGCAGAATGCCGTGGCCGAGGCGGATATTGCTGGTGCGCTGGCTCGCCGCGGCAAGGAAGGCTTCCGGTGCCGGCGAGTGCGAGTACTCCTCGAGAAAATGGTGCTCGACCTGCCAGGCATAGTCGTAGCCGTAGCGGTCGGCCAACTCGACCTGCGCTAACGCGTTTTGGTAAAGTCGCAGTTCGCTGTCCGCTTGCCAGGGCCTTGGCAACTGCAGTTCGTAGAAGATACCGAACTTCATGGCGTACCCGTCACTCCCTCGAATGCGGAGCCCGCCGAGATGCATTGACACGGCACTCGGACGGCGCCCTTCGCCGCCCCCGTGATAGCACCGGATCCCCTTGCAGGTATAGCGCACACGGCGCGCTATCGCCGATCGGGCACAGCAACCTCGATCGCACCGCAATCGCGATCAAAGGTTCCTGACCGCCCGCCCGTGCTCGTGGATCTTGACGTTTGCGGGCTGTGGTCCTAATCACGTGCGCCATGTCGCGGTCGCCGCTCGTCCCGCAGGCGACTTGCGAGGAAAACCTCGCAGCAGCGGGGGTTTCGCAGCACCGGTAGCTCAGCTGGATAGAGCACCAGACTACGAATCTGGGGGTCGTGGGTTCGAATCCTGCCCGGTGCGCCAAATTTGCTTTTAATTTCAATGAATTGCTCGAGCCGATAAGGACGTCAGCGGAAGAGTTTCCGCCCGAGTGGCCCGGAAGTTTCCGAAACTGCCTCCGGACAAGGGGTGATTTCAAGGGTTCAAATTGGCGTGTCGCGGAAGTCCGATGTCAGATAATTCGTGTTCGAAGTTTAGGAGATACCGCTCCCGTGTGGGTGGATTCACGCATGAGGTCTCTGCCAAGGAGTGGCCGAGGCTACGTGCTTGGTTTTTGAACCAGGGTCGCGAGGAGTTCTGCGCCGCCTTCCGCCAGGAGACCCTGATCAAGCCGAACGCAACGACGGATCGGGGCGCACGTTTAGGCGCTGCGCTGCCGAATAGCGTCGCCGACTATGAAAAGAAAATCGCCGACAAGGCCTATTACAGGGCACAAGCCGAATTCTTTTTGCTCGAGATGGATGAGGTTTTAGGCCGGGTGCCGGCCGATGCGGGAGCAAAGCGGCGTGGGCAGTCGAGGACGTACTGCGCTTCGTCACCCCGCTGCTCCTCGACAGTTTGGTTCTGTTCGAGCATTGGAGATCGTGCCGGCCGCCCGCAGCCGGCCCCATCTCTTCGGCGCCGTAGGCGCGTGCGAGCTGTCGGCATCTCTGCTGAATGCCGCGCGCGAGCGCTTCCAGAATGGGCGAATTCAAACCGAAAACGCCCAATGGCGCGCCGCGAACCAATACCGTACAAGCTCTTCGAGAGGCACCAAGCAGAGAAGCGGCGCCTGTCGGGGAGGGGAATTGATGCCGCCTCCAGGGTTCGGGGTGCATCCTGCGTTGTACAACGGGGCACCGGCCGATTTTCGTGAGCGTGGGCTGGCGATCAACTACAGACAACACCCGATCGACAAGGGCGTAGTCCAGTCCTAGTTTGGGAGTTCCTGCACCATGTTCTTGCGGGGAGCTTTGAAACCAGCGGGCACACCCCATGCAGCTTATCGATTTTTTCTGGTCTCTGCTCCGGCGCCGAGGGGGTGGATAGGTGCGCTCGGTGCAGCGAGCGCCGTCGCCATCGCCTATTTCTTGGCCG
>JBPYEF010000208.1:0-3261 GCA_051985875.1 Hyphomicrobiaceae bacterium | reverse complement strand
TGGCGCAGTACGCGACGGTGTATGCAAGTATCCTCGTCATCTCCGTGCTCGGCGTCGTGCTTGACTGGGGATGCGAGCGCCTGCGCCGCTCGGCTTTGGCGTGGGCCGAGCCCGCTCCAGACAAGGCCGGCGCAGAGCTGGCGGTGGGCAGCACGTGATGGCAAACGGGAAAATCGAGCTGTTGGCCGGCGCCCTCCCGCTCGCCCTGCTGCTCGCCCTGTGGCAGGGATTGGCGGCCTTCGGCGCCGCACCCGCCGCGCTGCTGCCGCCGCCGTGGGCGGTATTTTCCCGCCTCGCCGAACGCGTCGGCGATCCCGCCTACCTGCACCATGTGGCAACGACGCTTGAGCGGCTGTTCGGCGGCTTCCTGATCGCCGCGGCGCTCGGCATCCCAGCCGGCGTCGCGGCCGGAGCGAGCCGCACGGTGGGACTGCTGTTCACCCCGCTGGTGCGCGTCCTCGCCCCGGTGCCGAAGATCGCCCTCTACCCGGCCCTGATCCTCGTCCTCGGCTTCGAGCACGCCTCAAAGATTGCCCTGGTCGCTGCCGATGCCCTGTTTCCTATCCTGCTCGCCACGTACCAGGGCACGCGCGCGGTCGACGAGCGACTCGTTTGGTCGGCGCTCGCCGCCGGCACCTCCCGGCCGCGGACGCTGTTCAAGGTCGTGCTGCCGGCGGCGTTGCCGGCGGTGCTGACCGGCTGCCGCATCGCTCTCGTCATCTCCACAATCGTCGTCTTCCTCGCCGAGATGATCACCTCGACCGACGGCCTCGGCCACCTGCTGATCTACGCCGCACGCTCGCTGCATACCGTCGACATGTTCGTCCCGCTGATTACCATCGCCATACTCGGCCTGCTCCTCAATGCGGCCGGCAATGCGCTGTGCGCCCGTCTGCTGGCGCCCTATCCGCTCAGCGCGTGAAGCCCCTTAGCGGGGCCCCGGCTCGCCCATTGCCGCCGCGTAAGGAAGGCACGTATCATCGCCGCAACCGTCGCGGACCGGAGGTCGCCCATGTTCGCCGACCGCATAGAAGGCAAGTGGATCGATGCCTTCGGCGAGGTGTTCGAGCGCTGCGCGGTCAAGAAGGGCGAGGCGGCCGCCATCCTTTCCGAGACGCAATCGCGCGCGCTCAATGTGCACATCGCCGAGCTCGCCCTGCTGCGCCTTGGTGCGCGCCCGTTCCACGTTGTGCTGCCGACGCCGCGCAACCGTCATCCGGTGGCGGTGCGCTCCACCGGAGCAAGCGAGGCGATCGGCAACCTTGCTCCGGTCGTCGCGGCCCTGGGGCAGGCAGGGTTGGTCGTCGACTGCACGATCGAGGGGCTGATGCATGCGCGTGAGACCGCCGCCATCCTCCAGGCCGGCGCACGCATTCTGGTGATCTCGAACGAGCACCCGGAGGCGCTCGAGCGCATGGCCCCCGACGCGGCGCTCGAAAAGAGCGTGCGCGCGGCCGTCAAGCTGCTGCGCGGCGCCAAGCGCATGACCGTCGCGTCGGCGGCCGGCACGCGGCTCGAAATTGCGCTCGCCGGCGCTTCCACGGTGGGTGTCTGGGGCTGGACCGACCGCCCCGGCACGCTCGCGCACTGGCCGGGGGGTATCGTCGTCAGCTTCTGCAAAAGTGGGAGCGTCAACGGCACGCTGGTGCTCGACCGCGGCGACGTCAACCTCACCTTCAAGCGCTATCTCGATGCCCCCGTGCGGCTCACGCTGGAAGCCGACTACGTTACGCGCATTGAGGGCGAGGGCAGTGATGCCGAGATGATGCGCGGCTATCTCGCCGCCTGGGGCGAGCGCGAGGCGTACGCGGTGTCCCACGTCGGCTTCGGGCTCAACCGGCGGGCGCGTTACGAGGCGCTGGCGATGTACGACCGCCAGCACAGCAACGGCACGGAGATGCGGGCGGTGGCCGGCAATTTCCTGTTCTCGACGGGTGCCAACGAGTTTGCCGGCCGCTACACCAGCGGACATTTCGACATTCCCGTGCTGCGCACGACGATTGCCGTCGACGAGCGAGAGGTGATCAGCGCCGGGGTGCTCGGCGACCTATTGTAAGGGAAGCGCTCCCGGCGACCCGGGACCCGCCTGGTCGGGGACGCGTTAGCCTTCGAGCTGCGGGGGACGCGCCAGCCCGAGAAACTTCAGCATGGCGAAGAGCGCCTTCAGCCGCTCGTGGCGGTAGGAGGCGATGTCGAGGCTCGCATAGTCGAGCAAGCCGCGCCCCGTCTTCAGGCCGATGTGGCCAGCGCGCATGTTGCGCTCGATGATCGGCGGCGAGGCGTAGCGCTCTGACCCCAATGCCCCCGTGAGATAGCGGCTCGCGTAGTAGAGAATATCGCCGCCGCCGTAGTCGATGAACTCGAGCAGGCCGAGGCTCGTGAAACGGAAGGCGAAGCCGTACTTGACCGCCTTGTCGATGTCCGCGGCGCTGGCCACGCCCTCCTCGAGCATGCGCGCGGCCTCGTTCATGGCCAGGGCCTGAATGCGCGGCACGATGTATCCGGGCCGCGCGGCACACACCACCGGCACCTTGCCGATGCCCTCAAGCAGGGCCTTGAGGCGCTCGGTGATCTCGGGCTTGGTGCGCACGCCCGGCGAGAGTTCGACCAGCGGCACGAGGAAGGCCGGGTTCAGCCAGTGGGCGTTGAGAAAGCGCTCGGGCTGCACGACCGCGGACGACAGATCATCGACGAGGATCGTCGACGTGGTCGAGGCAATGATCGGCGCTTCCCCGCAGCGTGCCGAGGCCCGCCCGAGTACCGCGTGCTTGACGGCGAGGATCTCCGGGACCGCCTCGAAGATCACGCCGGCCTCGCTCAGCGCCGCCGCACTCTCTTCCTCTGGCAACACGCCGACGCGGGAGGCAATCGCGGGAATGGCGGCCGCCGGGAACAGGCCTAGTCCGGCGAGCGCGGTAAGCGCGTCACTGACCTCGGCGCGGGCCGCGGCCGCGACCCGCGCCCGCTCGGCGGCATCGCGCGCCTTGACGTCGACGATGGTCACCCCGTGGCCGGCATAGGCGAAGGCGACGGCGATCCCCCGGGCCATGCGCCCCGCGCCGAGGCAGGCGATTGCCGCCCGAGCGCTCATGTCCAACCCTCTCGCAGCAAGGTCCGCAAGCGAGCGGCGTCGAGGTCGCCGACGCCTAGCTCGGTGAGCGTGCGGCTCGCCGAGAGGTCCTGTCCGCAGATCGCCGAGCCGATCGCCAGAAAGGCACGCGCCAGGGGTGTTGCGACGCCCGCGAGCGCGCCCAGCGAGAC
>JBPYEF010000207.1:0-6780 GCA_051985875.1 Hyphomicrobiaceae bacterium | reverse complement strand
GCCTCGAGGTTTGCCAGGTGTCCGACGCCCTTCAAGCAGGCGAAGCGGGCGCCGGGTATCTGCGCGGCCATGCGCTGCATCAGCGGCGATGGCGCATTGGGGTCGCGACCACCGGCAAGGCACAAGGTCGGCACGCCAATCAACGGCAAATTCGCGCGCTCATCGAAGGTGACGAGGCAGCGAACCGCGGCGCGGTAGGTCTGCGGCGGCACGGCGCTCATGACGGCAATTGCCGTCGCGCGGCCGGCGCGGTCCTTGCTCTCCCCCCACATGGCGTCGACGAGCCCCGGGGCCAGCTCGGCCATGGTGCCACCGGCATCGAGCGGACCGAGGCGCGCAGCGAGGAACCGTGTCTGCAGTGCGCCGTCGGCATTGCCGAAGGCGGCGCTGGTGCACGCAAGTACCGCGGCGCGATAGCCCTTGGGGCGGCGGCGCAGCAGGGTTTGGGCGATCATGCCGCCGAACGAATGGCCGACCAACACCGGGTGCACGAGTGCGCCGTTGTCGATGGCGGCTTCGACGTCGGCGGCCAGTTGCGCAAACGACAGCGTGGTGACCGCCGGGCGCTGCCCGTAGCCCGGCAGATCCAGGGCGAGGGTCGCAAACCCGTGCGCCGTCAGGCGCGCCACCAGTCCCTCCCAAATGCGCCTTCCGCCGCCGATGCCGTGCAGCAACACGACGGTCGGATTTTCTTCTGCCTCCGCCATGGCGCGGATACTAAGCCAGCGCTGTGCCAGCGAGAAGCAGGCCCGCGCGCTGCGCCGCTGCTCGGTTTCAGCAGCAGCATCGTCGGCCGGCCGCAGGCGCTTATTAGGGCGGCGCGCTTCAGTGCAGGAGAGCTCCAGTGCAGGAGAGTATGAGCGCCCGAACGCGCGGCCCGTCTGCCGAGTCTGCCGCCGACTCTCCGATGCGGCACGGCGATCCTCGCCCATTCGCCGCGCATCAGCGGGGTACGGCTCGGGGGCGGCAACCGACAAACGCGGGTTGCCCGTGAGGTGTCGCGGCGCAGCGGGCAAGGCGCGTTTCACGCGGCACGAGGGCTAGCGTCCTGCGTGCGCTTCGAGCCAGGCCTTGAGGGCGGCCGCGTTGTTGCGATGCTCATCGCGCGCGGCATAGAGCAGCGTGACGGGCTCGCGGGCGACGCGGAGCAGCAGATCGCGCGCGACGCTGCGGGCCGGCTCTTTTTCCAGCTCCCGGGCGTATTGCGTCCGAAATTCCCTCCAAACCGCCGGCTGCCCGGCGTCGGCTGCGTGCATGCGTTGGCGCAATTGCGTGCTCGGGGCGACATCCCGCAGCCAGACGTCGATCTGCGCCTTTGCCTTGGCAATGCCGCGCGGCCAGAGGCGGTCGACGAGAATGCGCGTGCCGTCGTCGTCCGACGCTCGTGCATAGACGCGCTTGATGCGCAGCCGAACGACCGGCGATGGCCTAGCCCGAGGCACGGCGTCTCCTACCAATGCTGCCTTCAGACCATCAACGATCGCTGCGGCCGGGGCGCCGGTCAACAAGGGAAGCTGAGACACGGCGAATTATCGGGCCAGGCGTTTGCGCGTTGCTGCCGGCGAGAATCGCGGACCGAGCAAGCCTGACGGGTTGGGGTAGGAAATTGACTTCCCCGCTTCCGGCCATAGAGTGCGGGTCGCCCTTGCAAGGATCACGCTTGACGTACCAACTGGCTTTAAGGATCGGACATCCGGGAACAGCGTCGCGTGCGCGCCATTTCTCATTACACCCGCGCGGCCGAGCGACCCGGGAGGATCCGCGCAAGCACTGGCTGAGATTGGCACATGGCGACGGTCGGCACCGGGCGATGACTTGCAGGAGCGACGACTGACGGCAATGGCGGCTGGCAGCGAATGATTGGAAGTTGGCGCGAACGGCATTGGCGATCCCGGCGATCCAGGCCGCGAGCGCCGGGCGAGATGGCGGTCGCCCTTCGGCGATCGGCAAGATGGGGATAGGGCTCGAATGCTACCAAAGGCGAGCGATGTGGTGATCGTCGGCGCGGGCAACGCCGCGCTGTGTGCGGCGTTGGCGGCGGCCGAGAGCGGCGCGTCGGTGCTCGTCCTCGAACGGGCGCCCGAGGAGGAGAGCGGCGGCAACAGCCGCTTCACGGCCGGTGCCTTCCGCTGCGTCTACGACGGCGTTGATGATTTGCGGGCGCTGATGCCCGATCTCACCGAGGAGGAGATCAAAAACACCGACTTTGGCGCCTACACGGAAGCGCAGTTCTTCGACGACATGGGCCGGGTTACCGAGTACCGCACCGATCCCGAGCTGTGCGAACTCTTGGTGACGCGCAGCAAAGGCACGATGCGCTGGCTTCAGGGCAAGGGCATCCGCTTTGCGCCGATCTACGGCCGACAAGCGTTCAAGGTTGACGGCAAATTCAAGTTCTGGGGCGGGCTGACGGTCGAATCCTGGGGCGGCGGGCCCGGCCTGGTGGAGGCGCTGACCAAATCCGCCAAGCGGGTCGGCATCACCATCGCCTACGAAGCGCGCGCCCTTGCACTGATCGCGGACGACGACGGCGTCAAGGGCCTTCGTGTCCGCTACCGCGGCAGAAGCACCGATGTTGCCGCCAAATGCGTGGTCTTGGCCGCCGGCGGCTTCCAGGCGAATGCCGAATGGCGCACGCGCTATATGGGTCCCGGCTGGGAGCTCGCCAAGGTGCGCGGCACCCGTTTCAATACCGGCGATGGCATTCGCATGGCGCTCGAGATCGGCGCCCAGCCGACCGGCAACTGGTCGGGCGGCCACGCCGTGGCCTGGGACCGCAACGCGCCCGAGTTCGGGGACTTGAGCGTCGGCGACAACTTCCAGAAGCACAACTATCCCTTCTCTGTGATGATCAATGCCGACGGCGAGCGCTTCGTCGACGAGGGCGCGGATTTTCGCAACTACACCTACGCCAAGTATGGGCGCGTCATTCTCATGCAGCCGAAGCAGTTCTGCTGGCAGGTGTTCGATGCCAAGGTGCTGCCGCTGCTGCGCGACGAATACCGCATCAAGCGCATCACCAAGGTGCGCGCCGATACGCTGGAGGAGCTGGTTGCAAAACTCGAGGACGTGAACCCAGAGAAGGCCCTGGCTACCCTTCGCGCATACAATGCCTCGATAAAGCGCGACGTACCCTTCAATCCCAACGTCAAGGATGGCCGCCGCACGGTCGGGCTATCGCCGCCGAAATCCAACTGGGCGATCGTGTTGGACACACCGCCCTTCGAAGCTTACGCCGTCACCTGCGGGCTCACCTTCACCTTCGGCGGCCTGAAGATCGACCCTTCCGGGCGCGTCATCGACACCGACGGACACCCGATACCCGGATTGTATGCGGCCGGCGAGCTGGTCGGCGGGCTGTTCTATTTCAATTATCCGGGGGGCTCAGGTTTGATGAACGGCGCGGTGTTCGGCCGCATAGCCGGTACCGCCGCCGGTGCGCGCGCGGTGCAATTGCCCTGATCGGGTGCGAATGCGCCCACGCATAGCCGCGCCGCTCGCGGCGCGCGCGCGTTTATGCCGCGATCGCATCGACGACCGGGGAGGTCACGACGATGAACACCAGGTCGACGAGCCCGGTATTGGCGATGTCGTGCTTGATGCCCGGGGGCAGGAAGATGACGTCGTGCTTGCGCACCACGTGCGCCTTGCCGCCAATGTGCATCAGACCCTCGCCCTCCAGCACATGATAGACTTGCTCCTGGATCTCGTGGCTGTGCAGCTCGACGTAGGCCATCGGCTGATACATGGAGATGCGGTAGTCGAGGTGCTGCGAGCCTGCCGTCTGCGGCATGACCAGCGGCTTGGAGAGAGCGCCGCCGTGGTGATTGGGGAACTGCTGCCACGGTACCTCGGCGATGCTGCGTACGAGGGCCTGGCGCTGTTGTTTGGACATGGGATGATCCTTTTTCCGGCTCGCGCTTTATTCAGGATTGCGTAGCGTCGGGCATCCAGCGCTCGCCGAATGCCGGCTCCTTGTAGGGCGTGGGCGGCAGCTGCCAGGTGCCGGTCGCCGGTGGGCGAATGTCGGCCGACACGTGCACGTCGAGCAGGAACGGCCGCTCGGCGGCAATCGCATGCTCCAGGGCGCCCTTGAAGTCCTGCGATCTGTCGATCGTCATCGCCTCGACCCCGCTTGCGCGCGCCCAGGCGGCGAAGTCGGGATTGTACGGCGCGTTGTTGGCCCCGCCGCGGAACATGGTGCCGTGCTCGCGGCCACCGAACATGCCGAGTTGGATGTCACGGATCGAGACCCAGCCGAAATTGTTCCAGATCACCCAAACGACGGGGATCTGGTATTCGACCGCCGTGCACAGCACGTGCGGCACCATGCTGAAACAGCCGTCGCCGGCGATCGCCACGCAGGGACGATCGGGCGCGGCGAGCTTTGCGCCGAGCACGCCGGCGGCTCCGAAGCCCATGCCGGAAAAGCCCCAGGAGTTGAGCATGGTCTGCGGCTGGCGCGCCTTCCAGAACTGCATGAACCAGTTGTGGTTCACACCGACGTCGCAGGCGACCACCGCCTTGTCCGGCAGCACCGCCTGGCAGTCCGCAACGAAACGCTCGGGGCGCATCGGCGTTTCGTGCACCGCGAAGTTCGGGGCCGTGAACGCGTCCCAGCTCCGGCGCCATTCCGCGATCTCCGCCAGCCACGCCCGGCGTTCGGGGCTGAGCTCCGGTTGCCGCTGTTTCAGCTCGCCGAGCAGTTGCCGCAGGAAGGTGCGGGCATCGGCGACGATGCCGACGTCGGGCGGATAGTTGCGACCGAGTTCGTCGGCATCGACGTCGACGTGGATCAGCTTGCTGTGGGGAAAATTCCACGAATACCCGGCGACCCACGAGGAGGCCGAGCGGTCGTCGAAGCGGGCGCCGAGTGCGAGCACCACGTCGGCACGCCGCCCGGCTTCGTTGGCGGGATAGGCGCCGTTGCGGCCGATGAAGCCGAGCGACAGGGGATCGGTCATGTCGAGGCACCCCATGCCATTGGGCGAGGAGATCACCGGCAGCGCGAGCGCGCGCGCCAGTTCGCTGAGCTCGCTGCCGGCCTCGGAGAGCGTTACGCCGTGACCGATGAAGGCCACCGGCCGCCGGGCATTGAGCAGCAGGGCGAGCGCCCGCGCCAGCGCCTCGGGGGCGGCGCCGCTGCGATGGCTGCCGAAGCCCGGTGCCGGCGGCGGCAGCGCGACCTCGTCCTCCTCCTGGAACACATTGAAGGGAACATCGACGTTCACCGGACCGGGTCGCCCTGTGAGCATCGCGGTCATCGCCTGACGCAGCATCAGCGGCAGCATGTCGACGCGGGTCGGCTGGAAGCTGCGCTTGACGACGGGGCGGACGATGTTGGGAAAATCCGCCTGAAAATGCCGGTTGATCTCCTGGAACGGCCCGCGGTTGAATTGCTGCGTCGGCACGTTGGCCGTGATTGCCAGCAGGGCCGAGGAATCCGATAGGGCCACCTGCAGGGGCATGATGATGTTGCAGGAGCCGGGGCCGCAGGAGGTCAGCGTCGCGACTGCCTCGTGGCGCACGCGAAAGTAGGCATCGGCCATGTGGCCGGCAACCTGCTCGTGGCGGGGTGAGATCAAGCGGATGCGGTCGCGGGCCTGATAGAGAGGATCGAGCATGCCGACGTTTCCGTGACCGCAGATGCCGAACACATAGGGTATCCTGTTGCTCAGCAGGTATTCGGTGATGAGCTCGCCGCCCTTCATGCGTGCCATGCGTGTGGTGTCCTTTTCGCGTTACCATCGAGCCCGCCGCGCCTAAAGGTATGGCGCGACCGGCGCTGCGGCATGGCCATCATAGGCCGAGCGCAGGCGCAGATGAACCGCACGCGCGCGGAAGGCCGCTCCCGAGCGTCGGCGGAGAACATAGCGGGCATGGGGCCTGCGACAATGAGGATCGAGAGGGCAGATGATGGCCGATGCGACCCTGCACGGCGTTCGCGCCTGCGTGTACGACGCCTACGGTACGCTGTTTGATTTTGCGTCTGCGGCGCAACAATGCCGGGACGTGCTCGGGGAACGCGCAAGCGCGCTCACCGCGCTGTGGCGCGACAAGCAGCTCGCCTATACGTGGCTGCGGGCGGCCGCGGGGCGGCACGCCGACTTCCGTCAGGTGACCGAAGATGCGCTCGACTACGCCCTGGAAACCCTGGCCGTTGGCGCTCCCGGCCTGCGCGAGCGCCTGCTGCACCTCTACCTTGCCCTCGCCCCGTTCCCGGAGGTGGGCGAGGTGCTCGTGCGCGTTAGGGGGGCGGGGCTGAAGACCGCCATTCTGTCCAACGGCACCCCCGCTATGCTCGCGGCAGTGGTCGGCGCCGCCAAGCTCGAGCCGCTGTTCGACCAGGTGCTCTCGGTCGAGGAGGTGCAGGTCTACAAGCCGCATCCGCGCGTCTACCAGCTCGCCGTCGATCGGCTCGGCATCGCGCCGGCGGCGATTGCCTTCGTGTCCTCGAACGGCTGGGACGCGCATGCAGCGTCCGCCTTCGGCATGCAGGTCGTCTGGTGCAATCGCTATAACCAGGCGCCCGAGCGCCTGCCCGGGCGCCCCGACCGCACCATCACGACCCTGACCGCGCTGCCGGCCCTGCTCGGCATCGCGCGCTAGGGTCCGGGTGGTGGCCCGCTCTAAACCGCTCCGGCGCCCGCGGTTATCGCTTCGCCCCGGAAGTTGTGCTGCCCGACGTACACGGCGGTACGCAGCTCGGGGGCGTCATCGCGCCGACCACGGCCGCGGTCATCAGGGTCGCCAGCGTCCCCGAAATCAGCGTCTTGGCCC
>JBPYEF010000206.1:0-10381 GCA_051985875.1 Hyphomicrobiaceae bacterium | reverse complement strand
CTGATCTGCCTGCCGGCCGAAGCCGAGCTGATCAACGCCGAGGGCGTGATCGTGCGCCTGCCGATCAAGGGCCGGCAGGGCCTGCTCGAGATCGCCTCGCGCAAGCTGCCGGGCCGGCTGTCGGCCGCTGGCCCGGCCGCCGCCGATCCCGCCGCCCACGACCTCATCGTGCTGGCCATGCAGGAGCCGCAGTACCGCTCCAGCGGGGTGCGCGAGCTGCTCGACCGCGTCGCCAAGGCGCGCGTTCCCTGCATGTCCATCATGAACATGCCGCCACCGCCCTACCTGAAGCGCATCCCCACCATCGACGCCGCCGCCTGCCGCAGCGCCTACACCGACGCCGCGGTCTGGGATGGCTTCGACCCCGCGCTCATGACGCTGTGCAGCCCCGACCCCCAGGCATTCCGGCCGCCCGAGGACAAGATCAACGTGCTGCAGGTGCGCCTGCCGACCAATTTCAAGTCGGCGCGCTTTCCCTCCGACGCGCACACCGCCATGCTGCGCACGCTTGCCGCCGACATCGAGGCGGTACGATTCGACACCGGCACCGAAAAAATTGAGCTTCCCGTCAAACTCAAGGTGCACGAGTCGGTGTTCGTGCCGCTCGCCAAGTGGAGCATGCTGCTGGCGGGCAACTACCGCTGCGTCGGCAGCGACAGCGTGCGACCGATCCGCGAGGCCGTGCACGGCGACCTTGCCGCCGCGCGCGCCGTTTATGAATGGGTCGCTCAGCTGTGCGTGGCGCTCGGCGCCGATCGCAAGGACCTGGTGCCGTTCGAGAAGTATGCCGAGGCGGCGCTGCTGCTCGCGACGCCGTCCTCCGCGGCGCGCGCGCTGGCCAACGGCGCTCCGAACATCGAGCGGGTCGACCGCCTGGTGCAGAGCATCGCCGCGGGCAAGGGTATGCACAACGCCGAGGTCGACCGCACCGTCGCATTGGTCGACGCCTGGCTCGCCCGCAACCGCCAGCGCCAGTCCTGAGCCGCGCCTGCCGCGGATCGCCGCACCCAGCCGCGGGCCCTTGCTTGCCGGGGGTCCCTGCGTCCGCGGGCGCACGGCTGCGGGCTTGACGGCGGGGCGCCTCAAGCCTTCAGGCGGTAGCCGGTGCGGAATATCCACCACACCACGATAAGGCACGCGGCGAGGAAGGTGGCGGTCATCGTCACGCTGGCCACGACGCTGACGTCGGCGATGCCATAGAAGCTCCAGCGGAATGCGCTCAACAGGTAGACGACGGGATTGAACAGCGAAAGCGTTTGCCAGAACGGGGGTAGCATCTGCACCGAATAGAAGCTGCCGCCGAGGAAGGTAAGCGGCGTGATGATCAGCATGGGAATGAACTGCAGCTTCTCGAAGCCGTCGGCCCAAATGCCGATGATGAAGCCGAACAGGCAGAAGGTAATCGAGGTCAGCAGCAGAAACGACAGCATCCACACCGGATGCACGATCTTGAGCGGCACGAAGCAGGCCGCCGTCGCCAGGATGATCAGCCCGAGCAGCACCGACTTGCTGGCGGCGGCCCCGACGTAGCCGAGCACGATCTCGAAGGACGAGACCGGCGCCGACAGCAGCTCGTAGATGGTGCCGACGAACTTGGGAAAATAGATGCCGATCGAGGCGTTGGCGATGCTCTGCGTCAGCAGGGACAGCATGATCAGCCCGGGAACGATGAACGAGGCGTAGCCGACGCCGTCGATCTCGGCGATGCGCGAGCCCATCGCCGCGCCGAACACCACGAAGTAGAGTGACGTCGAGATCACCGGAGAGATGATGCTTTGCATGACGGTGCGCCGGGTGCGCGCCATCTCGAAACGGTAGATCGCCTGGACCGCGCGCAGGTTCATGTGCGTCTGCCTACCAAGCCGACGAAAATCTCCTCGAGCGAGCTCTTCGTCGTGTTCAAGTCCCTGAACGTGATGCCGGCGGCACTGAGGTCCCTGAGCAGCCGGGTGATGCCGGTGCGCTCGGCGCGCGTATCGTAGGTGTAGGTCAGCCGGCAACCGTCGGCGGAGAGCTCGAGCCCGTAGTCTGCGAGCTGCGCCGGAGGCGCGCTGAGCTTGTGGTGCAGCTCGAGCACGAGGCGTTTCTTGCCGAGCGTACGCATCAGTTCGTCCTTGTCCTCCACCAAAATCAGTTCGCCGTGGTTGATGACGCCGACGCGGTCGGCCATCTGCTCGGCTTCCTCGATGTAGTGCGTAGTCAGGATGACGGTAACGCCGGACGCGCGCAGCGATCGCACCAGCTGCCACATGTCCTTGCGCAGTTCCACATCGACGCCCGCGGTCGGCTCATCGAGGAACAGAATCTCCGGCTCATGCGCCAGCGCCTTGGCGATCATCACCCGCCGCTTCATGCCGCCGGACAGCGTGATGATCTTGCTGTCCTTGCGGTCCCACAGCGTCAAATCGCGCAGCACACGCCCGAGGTATGCAGGATCGCTCCGCTTGCCGAACAGTCCGCGGCTGAAGGACACCGTCGACCAAACGGTCTCGAACGCATCCGTCGCCAGCTCCTGCGGCACCAGTCCGATCATGGCGCGCGCGGCGCGGTAGGAGGTGATGATGTCGTGGCCGTTGACCGAGACCCGCCCCTCGCTCGGCTTGACGATGCCACAGATGATGCTGATCAGGGTCGTCTTGCCGGCGCCGTTGGGACCGAGCAGGGCAAAGATCTCTCCCCGCCGGATGTCGAGCGAGACGCCCTTTAGGGCGTGAAAGCCCGAGGCATACCTTTTTGACAGGGCCGAGACGGAAATGACGCTATCCATGACCTCAACTCGGCTGCGTTGCACTTCCCCGCGTGCGGAGCACCCGGCGCTGTCGGATGGCCGCCGGAACGCTGATGTAATTGCCCCACCGGCCGGCGACAATGGCAGCGGTGCGCGGGTGCGTGCACCTGGCGCAGGGCCGTGGCCCCCCGCAAAGTGCTTGCCGGTCCGCAAAAAAGCCGTTCATGTTCGGCATGCCGTCGGGGCTGGGAGGTGGGTGCGATGCTGGCTAGGGCCGTTCATGTTGCCTTCAGGAGGTTCGTGACATGGCGAGGCACCCGGCACGGTGCCAAGGGCGATGAGCCCAACCGTCCCACCCGTTAGGTGCGCTTCTATGACCCTTGCCCATTTCCAGGCCCCTGATGCGCCGGGGTTCAAGCTCGATCCCGCCGTCATTGCCGCCTTCGCCCGCTTCACGCGCGGCTTCTGGCAGGGCGAGACCAAAGGCATCGCCTGGGCGCTGAGCCTCGGCCTCACCGCCTGCCTTCTGCTGTCGACCGCGGCCACCGTCGCCCTCAACCGCTGGACCCGCTGGTTCTTCGACAGCCTCGCGGCCCGCGACGGCGAGGCGCTCGTTAAGGCGGTCGCCATCTTCGCGCTGATCATTGCCGCCATGGCGGCGGTCGGCGTCGGCATCGTGCTGGCGCGCGAGACGCTGCAAGTGCGCTGGCGCGCCTATATCGTCAAGCGCCTCATCGCCCGCTGGCTCGACCGCCAGCGTTTCTACCACTTGAACGTCAGCGGCAGCGAACCGGCCAACCCGGAATACCGCATCTCCGACGACACGCGCTGGGCGACCGAGCCACTGGTCGACCTCGGCATCGGCCTGCTGCTTGCGCTCGTCAACGGCTGCGCGTTCATCGCCATTCTCTGGTCGATCGGCGGATCCCTGTCGCTCGACATCGCCTCCACCAGGGTCACGATTCCCGCCTACATGGTCATCCTGGCGCTCGCCTATGGGTGCATCGCCTCCGGCATGATGTTGTGGGTGGGCGCGCCCCTGGTCGGCCAGGTCGGGCGCAAGAACGAGGCCGAGGGCCATTTCCGCTTTGCCATGATGCGGCTGCGCGATAACGCCGAGAGCGTCGCCGCCATGCACGGCGGGCGCTACGAGCAGGCGATGCTCGAGCGCTTCTATGCGACGGTCGTCGCGCGGTGGATGGGGATCGTGTGGCAGCACGGCCGCCTGACGTGGATCACCAATGCCTCGGGGCCGATGATCCCCATCATCCCGCTGCTGTTTGCGGCACCCAAATACGTCTCCGGCGATCTCACGCTCGGCGAGGTGACGCAGCTTGCCGCCGCGTTCATTCAGGTGCAGGTGGCCATCTCCTGGCTGGTCGACAACTACAATAAGGTGGCCGACTGGTACGCGTCCGCGCGCCGCGTGATGGACATTGTTACCGCTTGCGAGGCGATCGATGGCCATATCGATCGCCTCGAGGCGCCGGTTGCCGAGACTACCGGCGCCGTCGGCCTGCGCGAGTTCGAGGTTGCCGACGGCTCCGGCCGGCCGCTGCTGGCGGGCGCCGAGCTCGTCGCCGACAACGGCCAATGGGTGCACATCAGCGGGGAATCGAGCACCGGCAAGTCGACGCTGGTGCGCGTGCTGGCCCGCCTGTGGCCGAGCGCGGCCCGCGATCTTGCGCTTCCCGCCCGCGCCGACGTGATGATCGCGCCGCAAAAGAGTTACCTGCCGCTCGGCAGCCTCAGGGGCGCCTTGGTCTACCCCGACCCGGCGCTGGTGCTGCCGGCAGAACGCCTCGTGGCGGCGCTGGAGGCGGTGGGGCTCGCTGCCCTCGCGCCCCGCCTCGAGGAAACCGCGCGCTGGGACCAGGTGCTGTCGAACGGCGAGCGCCAGCGGCTTACCATTGCCCGTCTGCTGGTGCACCGGCCGCCCGTGGTGATCATCGACGATGCCCTGTCGGCGCTGGAGGCGAGTGCGCGACAGCAGCTGCTAACGCGGTTGCGGGCGGAACTCTCCACGTCCACCATCATTCACCTCGCGCAGCACGCGGCCGCGCCCGGTACCCACGACCGGCAATTTGCCCTGCGGCGCGGTGCCGGCCGCGCCCTGCTGCTGCCGCTTGGCGCGGTGGTAATGGCCGAGGTCGTGTGACGACGGGTTTCCGCCATGCGCTGAGCAATACGCCCGAGGATGGCAGACGGCGATGAAGCTCAACTACTACAATGCGTCCTGGAGCCTCGATGCGGCACTATGCCCGTGCGATCTGCACTTCATCGACTACCTGCAAGAAAAGCAGGCCAAGGGCGCGGTCATATTCCATTTCGGCACCGGCAACCACCACATGGTCGGCTTGCGTCTGCACGCCAGCGACCTCGATTGCGCGGTGCTCGGCATCACCGCCTCGCGCCAGGAGTACGAGGCCTACATCACCCTGTTGATCGCCAACCCGCACCTCGGCCACACCTACAAGGTGTATTTCGGCGATATCTACCAGCTCGACGCGCGCCTGCTGCCGCGGTTCGACTATGTTGCCCTATTCCACGTCGGAGAGTACCGGTCAGCGGATAATGACAGCTACGGCGCGCTCACAGATCTGCAGATGACGCTTGTCCTCGCCGACCAGCTGCGACCCGGTGGCGAAGTCCTCTTCTACTCGGGCTCGTTTGCCTACGACAAAGCCGAGGCGGTTATCGCCGAACTGATCAGAGTGCGTCCCTTCGAGCCACGCGGTGTCTACAAATCCCTCGCCATCCTCGGCAAGCGGGCCGGCTGAGGTGAAAACGTCGGCCTACCAGCTCTACCGGCGGGCACTCGCCCTGCTGGCAGCGGAGCGCGGGCTGACCGCCTGCGTGGCGGTTGCCGGCGTTGCCGTGGCGCTGGTGCAGCTGGCCGAGCCGGTGCTGTTCGGCCGCGTCGTCGACGCGCTCTCGCGTGGCGCGGGCGCGTTCACTCTGATCGCGCTGTGGGCGGCAATCGGCCTGTTTGGCATCATCGCCAGCGTCGCCGTGGCCGTGGTCGCCGATCGTCTCGCCCACCGGCGCCGGCTCGCCGCCCTCGGGGTCGCCTTCGAGCGGGCGATCATCCTGCCGATCAGCTATCACGCGGAGAAGGGCTCGGGGGCGGTGGTGCGCACCATTCTCGCCGGCACCGATGCGCTATTCTGGAGCTGGCTGTCGTTCCTGCGCGAGCAGCTCACCGCCGCGGTGGGCATTGCCGTGCTGGTGCCGACCGCGCTGGCCATGAGCTGGGTGATGGCGCTGATCCTCACCGGACTCGCGCTGCTCTATCTGGTGTTGAACGTCCTCGTCGTGCGCAAGACCAGCGTCGGCCAGGCGACCGTCGAGCAGTACCACAGCAACGTCTACGGCCGCGTCGGCGACGTGCTCGGCAACGTCACGGTGGTGCAGAGCTACGCCAGGCTCGCCGCCGAGATGCAGGCAATGCGCGACATCATGAACGAGCTGCTCGCGGCGCAGTATCCCGTGCTGACCTGGTGGGGCTTGCTGACCGTGCTGACGCGCGCCGCAGCGACCATCACCATGGTGGCGATCTTTGCCGCCGGTGCCGTGCTCGCGGAGCGCGGCGAGGTCAGCGTCGGCCAAATCGTCGCCTTCGTCGCCTTTGCCAACCTGCTGATCGCCAAGCTCGATCTGCTGTCGGGCTTCGCCGTGCGCGTCTTCCAGTACGCACCGACCCTGCGCAGCTTCTTTGAGCTGCTGGACGCCAGCGTCGCCGTGGCCGAGAAGCCGCACGCCAAGCCGCTCGGGCAGGTCGCCGGCGACGTCCACTACGAGGACGTCACCTTCCGCTTCCACGGCAGCGACGTAGGCGTGTTCGGCATCAACTTTCGCGCCGGCGCGGGTCAGACCATCGCGCTCGTCGGGCCGACCGGTGCCGGCAAAACCACCGCGCTCGCCCTGTTGCAGCGCCTGCGTTCGCCCGACAGCGGCCGCATTTTCGTCGACGGCCAGGACATCGCCGACGTCACCCTCACGAGCCTGCGGCACAAGCTCGCCGTCGTGTTCCAGGATGCCGGCCTGTTCAATCGATCGATTGCCGAGAACATCAGCATCGGCAAGCCCGATGCCGGCGAGGAGGAAGTCATCGCCGCGGCAAAGCTCGCCGAGGCGCACGCGTTCATCACCAAGAAGCCCGGCGGCTACCACTTCGTCATCGGTGAGCGCGGCGCCTCGCTTTCCGGCGGCGAGCGCCAGCGCATCGCCATCGCCCGGGCGATCCTGAAGGATGCGCCGATCCTGATCCTCGATGAGGCAACCAGCGCGCTCGATGTGGAAACCGAGGCGCGCATCAAGCGCGCGCTCGATCGCCTGCGCGCCGGGCGCACGACCTTCATCATCGCCCACCGCCTGTCGACGGTGGTCAACGCCGACGCCATCCTGGTGCTGGAGGCCGGGCGCATCGTCGAGCGCGGCGACTTTCGCTCCCTGGTCGCGCGCAAGGGGCTGTTCGCCCGGCTGGTCGCCGAGGGTGGCTTCACCATACCGGGGGAAATGACCGACGCGGCCGCAGCCGCCGCGGCCGACACCTAGCCCGCGCGGCTTTTGCGGCCTAGCCGGGGGGCGCCACCGAAAGGCCGCGCACCTTGTGCCGGGCGATCAGCCCGGCGACCAGCCCCGACGCCTTGGCGGCCTCGACGAATTGGTGCAGGAAGCGGGCGCCCGCGGCGTTCGCCCGCGCCGTCCCGACGGCCTGTTGCACGGCGGTGAATTGGCCATCGAGGATGCGCGCACCGGGTAGCCGAGCCACATCCGTCAGCAGCCGCGGCCGCAGCCCCGCGAGGGCGTCGAGGCGATCGCGAACGAACTGCTCATAGGCACTGTCGAGGCTTCCCGAACGCACCAGCTGCGCCTGCTTGATGTTGCGGTCGAGCCAGAGGCCGTAGGCGCTGCGGCCGGTCACGGCGATGCGCACGCCGGGCCGGTCGACGTCGGCGATCGCCCGTAGCGGCGAGCCCGCGGGCACCAGATAGGTCGCTTCGATTTCGACGTAGGCCGGGGTGAACGCGATCGTCTCGGCGCGCTGCGGCTCGGCACCGATCAGGCCGATGTCCCAGTGCGCACCACCGGCGGCATCCGCAAGCTCGCCCGGCGTCTTGTAGGGCACGTATGCAACCGGCACGCCGAGGCGCGCGGCGATCTCGCGGCCCATGTCCGGGGCAACGCCCTCGGGATCGCCGGCGGCGCTTTTGCCGGTTACCAACAGGAAATTCGACAAATTGATGCCGACACGCAGAACGCCCGTCGGCGCCAGCTCGGCAACGACCTGCGGTGCAACCTTTTCTGCCATTGCCTGCCTCCCGATTGACGCGCCCCGCTTCGCGCAGAGGCGGCGGCGCCGCGCACGCGAGCTTAGCGCGCTTGCCGCCGCTGGCAACAGGGGCGGTGCGGCGGCCGCGCCCTAGTACACGGCATAACCGCCGTCGATCAGGAAGGTATCGCCGGTGTGGTAGGCGGAAGCGTCGCTCAGCAGGTAGACGGCGATGCCCCCGAAATCGTCGCCGGTGCCCCAGCGGCGCATGGGAATGCGCGGCAGCACGTTCCTTGCGAACTTCTCGTTGGCGATCGCCGCCGCGGTCATTTCGGTCTCTATCCATCCGGGCAGAATGGCATTGGCGCGCACGCCGTGACGGGCGAACTCGACGGCGAGCGCGCGGATCATTGCGATCAGCCCGCCCTTGGTCGCGGCGTAGTGCTCGTTGCGCGCCGCGCCCTCGATCGCGGCCAGCGAGGCGGTGGCGACGAGCGCGCCGCCGCCGCCGCGCGCAACCATGTGTCGCGCGGCGGCTTGCAGCGTGAAAAACGCCCCATCGAGGTTGACCTTGAGGACGCGGTGCCATTCCGCCGGCGTCAGCTCGAGGAACGACTTGGCCCCGCGTCCACTCACGCCGGCGTTGGCAAAGCAGCCGTCGACGCGGCCGAGGGTGTCGAGCGTGCGGGCAAAAGCGGCACCGACCTCCGTCTCGTCACCGACATCGCAGGCAAGCGCGAGCACGCGCCGCCCAAACTTGGCAAGTTCCGCCTCGGCGGCGGCGTTCTTGGCGGTGTTCCGGCCCCAGATCGCCACATCGGCACCCGCCCGCGCCAGCGCGCGGGCCATGCCGAGGCCGATGCCGCCGTTGCCGCCGGTCACCAGCGCAACCTTGCCCGTTAGATCGAACGGCCCTTGCATGATCGCCCCAAAGCCGCAGCCCCATGGCCCCGCTGAGCGAACGGCGCGGCCAAACCTTTCATAGCGAACACCGCATCGTTGGCCGGTGGCAAGGATGTGCCGCCGTTCAGAGCTTGTGCGCCATGCGCTCCTTCTTGGTCGCGAGATAGCGCACGTTGTACGGCGACGGCTTGACGATCAACGGTAGCTGCTCGATGACGTCGACCCCCTCCTGCCGCAACGCCTCGACCTTGGCGGGATTGTTGGTCAGCAGCTTGATCTCCGGAAAACCGAGATCGAACAGAATATGCGCGGCGAGATCGTAATCGCGCGCCTCGATCGGCGCACCGATGGCGACGTTGGCGTCCACGGTGTCGTAGCCTTGGTCCTGCAGCGCGTAGGCGCGGATCTTGTTCACCAGCCCTATGCCGCGTCCCTCTTGGTAGGGCAAGTAGATCAGCACACCCGGAGAGCTGGTCGTGATCTTCTGCATCGCCGCCTGCAACTGCGGATAGCAGTCGCACCGCAGGGAATGAAAGATATCGCCGGTGACGCAGCCGCTGTGCACGCGTACGACCGGCGCGCCGCCGTGCGCGCCATTGGCATCCGCGGACGGTCCTTCCCCCATGATAGCATTGGCGCCGCCGGCATCGGCGGCATGGCGATGCACGAGCACCAGCGCCTGGAAGGCCGGGTCCGTTCCCTGATACGCCCGCGCCTCGATGTGCAGCTCACGGCCATCGAATTCGATCGGCAGGATGGTCTGGGCGGTCCAGTCAATCTCCAGCGCGAAGGACTTCACGGCATTCGATTTCATCGAACTCTCCAAACGGCGCGCCGGCGCGGATATGCGCCGACAATTTGGGTCTTGTAAAGGCGACGGGGCAGCGCCACGGCGTCACAAGTTGTTACAGAGAGAGATGCAGCGTTCCCCCCCTCAAGGGATGCGCGATAGGCCCCGCTCCGCCCTCGCCGCAAGTCGCTCCCCGCGCGCTCTCGCTCCGGGCATGGCGCGTGGGTGCCCATATTAGCAGACGGTGTGCCCGCAAGCATGCTGGCCGGGGTCCCAAGGTTCATAGGCGTCGCAACATGAACGCAGCATGTATGCACATCGTTCGCGCGCTGCCTGGCGTCAAGCGCTGCGCTCCACGATAACTCGTATTTTCCCGCTTTTTCAACATATTACCACTTTTTTGTGCGCTGCCGGATGGATCTGCGCCGGCGGCCATACCCTTCGCTGCCGCATGACGGCCGCCTGCCGCCTCGATGCAGCGATGATGCAGGGATGATGCCAGAGATGATGATAGTGATGATGACAGGGCATGGGGATGCCTTTGATGAATGCCCTGAGGACGGAGCGATCACCGGTACGGTACCGCGCCAGCCTGCCGCCGCGCATCGCAGCCGTCGGTCGGTGCCGGTGGCCAATGCACGTGCGAGGGCCATTCCTGCGGATCATGTGCGCCGCCGCTTGGCCT
>JBPYEF010000205.1:0-18549 GCA_051985875.1 Hyphomicrobiaceae bacterium | reverse complement strand
GGGGCAGCGCGTGAAGCCGAAGAAAATCACGTACGGTGATCCGGCAAGCGCGCGGCCGGCAAAGGGCTTGCCATTGTGGTCGATGGCCTCGAAGGCGTCCGTATCGGCATCGATTGTCTGCGCCGATGCCGGCGAGCGGCGCGCCAGGCTAGGCAAGGTGGCAAGGACCAGCGCGAGCGCCGCGGCCGCACAGGCGCGGCGGCGGGAGACGGGGCCGCGGGATGCCGCGGCTTGGCCGCATGCGCCTGGCTCACGGGTGATCCGCATTCCGCTGCATCCCCGGCGAGGGTGGATAGGCCTCAGTACTCTATCTGCTGTGTACTCTATCTGCCGCGCAGCCGATCCCGGCAAGCCGAGGATTGCCTGCAGGTTGCTTCAGCTCGATCACCATCCCTTGAATAGCCTGCGTTCCGATGAGGCGCAGGCCGCGCGTCCTTTCAGAAGCGCTGCTTGCGCGTCCGCGGCATCGGTGCGGCCGGCGCGGTATCGGCTAGCGGCGTGTCGCGCCAGGTGCGCGCTCCGTCGCTAGCGCCTGGCGATATCTGCGCAAGCGCTCCAGGGAGCGCTGCACGCTCTTTAGGGCGAGTTGCGACTGTCGACCTGCGTCTGCGTGCGGCGCGCCAAGGTGCAATCCCTGCTGCTGCGCACGCTTGAGCGCGCGGTCGATCATGAAGTCGACTTCCGCGATGAGGAGATGCTCGACGCCGGCTTCCATGACTGGGCTCCACTGGCCCCTTAGTGAAATGCGCAGCCCCGCCTCGTGGTTCCCGCCGGGCCGCGCGTCCTGGAGAGCGCGATGCGTCTGAGCACGCTACCGGTCTCGTTTCCCGCCGACGAGACGCTGCGCGGTTGCCGCTGCCTCAGGCAAATGATCTAAAGCGGCGCGGGCCAGGTGCATGACCTCTCGAGCGTTCACAGCGAGGTGCGGCGGTCATCGCCGCGCAGCATAACCGTGCCGCGCATCGCACACGTTCAGGGCGAGGCAATCGGACCAGCCAAGCGCACGCGGCAAGCAAATCGCCAACGCGCGGCAAAAGCGACGCGCCGGACGCGCAACGGAAAGCAAGCGGTGGGCGATGCACGGCGAACGACGGCGCAAAGCCCGCAATCGAGGTGATGCGTGCAAAGACCAGCGCACTCCGCGTACACGTGCCGCCACGCCACGGCGAATCGCGCGCGTCCGATGCGAATGGCTGTGAGCGGACCGGCGCGCGAATCACTCGAACGTCGCGGGGGGTGGCAGCGCATCGCGCCAGCGCCGCGGCATGTGGGGCAGGAGCGAAGTGTCCTCGGTGCACCGCTGAGCGCGCCTGCCGGCTCCGCCCATCACTATCGCCTTGTGCAATGGCGCAAAGCAAAACAAGCTTTGAGCGCTTGATTCGCGACGGGAGGGCACATGCGCGCACACACGCGAGTTGTCCTGCTTGGTTCTGCGTTGTTTCTGGTCGGCTCGACGCTCGAGGCAGCCGCCGACGGCGTGCCGCAAGGCACGCCCGATGTATACGCCTACACGCCGCCACCCACGGCCGCGGAGTATGACTGGAGCGGCATTTACGTCGGCGCTAACTTCGGCGTCTCGACCGCCGCTTGGGATTGGAACATCAACGAACGGCCGGAAGAGATCAAAAGCCACAACACCGGTCTGCTCGGCGGCGTGCAAACTGGAATCCAGAAGCAGTGGGACTGGACGCTGCTCGGCCTCGAAGTGTCCTACAACTGGGCCAATGCTGGCGCTTCGTCGCCCTCGGGCGTGATCCCCGGGGCCTCGCGGAGCGCCGAGCTGAGCAACCTGCTGATGGTCACCGGCCGCGCGGGCGCGACGTGGCAGAATATCCTTGCGTATTTCAAGGGGGGCTTTGCGAGCGCCGATATCACCCTGCACGCCTCCGATCCGGCAGCCGGTGTTGCCGTGTCCACGAGTGGACGCGGGGACGGATGGGTAACTGGTCTCGGCATCGAGTACGCGGTCAGCCCGCATATCAACATCGGCGTCGAGTACGATTTCATCCACGTCAACGCGGGTGACCGCGAGGCGCCCGGGCTTGGCGCGCCCGGCATTCGCGAGGGCGGCGGGGTGGACGTGCAGGCGGTCATGGGGCGGGTAAACTACAAGTTTGGTGCGTGGTGGGAGCCTGTGCCGGTCAGGTAGGAAGTCGCCCGGTGGCAGCGTCTCGGCACGGCGCGCGCTTGGCCGCATATGTCGCTCAGCTCGTGAATTTCCCATGGTTCGCCGACACTTTGCGGTAAACGCGTTCCCGTGCGGGCCACCACAGCCCGAATACTGAACAGGCGATATCCTGACCGCGCCCGATGCCAGGAGCGTTGCCGCCGGCCGACCCGCCGTATGCCTGCATGCCCCCACCGGGATTAAAGAAGGTTGGAAGGGGGGTGCGCACAGGGCGCGACGCGGGATATGCTGCCCTTGCACGCGGCCTGCGGCGGCGATGCTCCCTGCCAGCCGACGCACGTCACGCGAGGAATGGATGCGCTAGGCATGACGCAACGAACTGGGTGCACGGGTGAGCAGCTGCTGTGGCTGTTGAAGACGCAGACTTTCTTCGGCGGCTTGCCCGACGCGGCGCTCGCAACCTTGGTTCGCAGCGCGCACACGCGGCGATATGCAAAAGGTAGCACGATTTTCCGCAGAGGCGATCGTGCCGACCTGCTGATGGTGCTGATCTCCGGAAAGATCAAAATCAGCAATGTCACTGCGGATGCCAAGGAGGTCGTCCTCAACTTCCTCGAGGTCGGCGACATCAATGGCGAAATCGCCGTGCTCGACGGCAAACCACGGTCGGCGAACGCCACCGCGCTCGAAGACTGCGAGGTCGTGATCATCCTGACCCGCGATCTGATGCCCGTCCTCAGCGCACACCCGCAGGCGATGCTCGAGATCATGCAACTGCTCTGCCATAGACTGCGCGCGCTCTCCGCGATGGTGGAAGACGCAACGCTGGCCATGCGCGGCCGCGTGGCCAAGGGCTTGTTGCGCCTCGCCGAGCAGCACGGCCGCACCAGCAAGGCCGGCATTCATCTGCAGTTGAGCCTGTCGCAAAGCGATCTTGGCAAGTATCTGAGCCTCAGCCGGGAGAACGTCAGCCGCCAGCTGCGTTCGCTGAAGGAAGCCGGCGTCGTCCGCACCGAGGGCGCGCGCGTCGTTATAGTTGATGCGACGGCGCTTGCGACCATCGCCGAATGTGGCGTAGCCAACTGAAGTTTGGCCAACCCGCGCCGCTCGCGTCGTGATGTTCTGGGCCGTTCGCCGCAATGGCAAGGGCAAAGGCCTGCAGGAGTCGGTGGTCCGCGCTCGCGGGTTCGGTCATTGGCCACCGCGGCAGCGTGGCCAAACCCTTGTGCGACGGGCTCGCCGCCTCGAGGTGCGGTGCCGTGCCGGCCGGGTCGCCGACCAGCGTGACGGGAGTCGGCATGAGGCCGAAGCTCGCCGAGCCAACGAAATGCTGCATCTGTCGCCTCCACCGCTGCGCGCCGATTGCCAATCGGCTTCACGCGTACAGTGAAGTTAGGCGCCCGCAGCAGGTTTTGCTGTGCCGCACATCACAATCAAGACACGCAGGACAGTGGAGAGGCGCGGGGCGCTTGCATGTGTGCGCAAGGGGTCACCGCCCGCAGCAGGTTTTGCTGTGCCGCACATCACAATCAAGCAACGCAGGACAGTGGAGAGGCGCGGGGCGCTTGCATGTGTGCGCAAGGGGTCACCGCCCGGCGTGATCCATCGGGGCACGGCCCGCCGCCCCGCGCGGCAGGCGAGCCGCCATTCCCGGCAACCCGCCCGCTTTACCCGACGCCATCGCGAACGCCTTGCGTCCAGGCCGCCGCCGCGGCCGCGAGGAAGGCGATATCCGTCTGAGTGGTGACGAATTGCGCGCCGCGGCGCACTGCGGCGACCTGACGTGCCACGTCGCGGTTGCCGCCGCACCCGGCAATTTTGCCGCTGCGCCGGGCGGCGGCGATGACGCGGTCCTGGGCGGCGATGATCGCCGGGTCGTCGAACTTGCCGGGCTTTCCCATGGCGACCAGCAGGTCGTTGCTGCCGACGTGCAGCACGTCGACCCCGGGGACGGCGGCGATGGCTTCGCAATTCTCGAGGCCCTCGAGGCTTTCGATCATGCACACCAGCAGGCACGCATCGTTGAGCAGCGCAACGCTTTCCGACACCGGCATGGAGCGATAGTCGAAATGCGGATAGCCGCCCACCACCGATCGCTTGCCGATCGGCGCGAACTTACAAGTGGCGACGGCCGCGCTCGCTTCCGCCGCGGTATTGACGTCGGGGTAGATGATCCCGGCAACGCCGTTGTCGAGCAGCAGCGAGACGTCGGGGTCGAACATGCCGCGCACCCGCACCAGCGGCTCGATACCGATCCCCAGCGCCGTGTGTGCAATGCCGACGATGGTCTCCAAGTCGAACACCGAGTGCTGGGTGTCGATGAACAGGAAGTCGTGTCCGCTGGCCTTGGCGATGCGCGCGATATCCGGCGAGCGCCCGAGGCGCACCGTCATGCCGAGGGCGATGCCGCCGCCCCTGACCTTGTCTTTGACGCCGTTGCTGAGGCGCGGGATAGGAGATTGCGGCATTTGCACCCTCTGTTTGCGCAAGGCAATCCGGCTATAGCGCCCGCGGCACGGCGCCGATCCGGCGGATCGCATGGCGATGACTGCTCCTCCCCTCTCTTCGCACACGCCATCGCATCGCGTAAAGCGACCCATCGCATCGCGTAAAGCGACCGGCCGGCATCGGCTCGACGGCGCTGTTGGGCTCGCGGCTGTGCACGGCGCTGCCCCACGTGCTGCTGCGCGCCGGCGCACGGTGACGGATCCGCCAGTTAGGGCAGCCGCACGTCGTGGCGCGGCCGGTCCCAGTCGTGCGCTGCCGCGACGGCGCGCTCGACGTCCTCGTCGAGCATCAGCCGCTCGGCAACGAGGCTCTCGGCCGCCGCGCGGATCGCTGCGGCGTAATCCGCGCTACAGGCAAACCGCTCGAGGATTGCGCGGCGCGGGTCACCGCTCGCCGCGCGCTCTTCCGGGCTGTCCGCAAACGGGATGGTGCTGCCCGTGAACTCGTGCATGAACCCCTGTCCGAAGCCGCGTGCGCGGAGGTTCCAGCCCGTATAGGTGGCGAGCGGTGCCGAGATCATCGGCACACGAATGCCGCCGAGATCATTGCCGTCGACATCGACCGCGGGGACCAGGACGGCGTAGCCGGTGCGCGCCTTGATGGTTGGCGGTTGCCGCATTATTCCCCGCTCGGCATCGGGGCCGAAGTCGAGCCAGGGCAGCTCGTTGGGACCGCAGGGCAGCGCCACACCGGGGATGCGTGGGAACTGGCGCAGCCAGTCGCGCATGGGCACCAGGGTGGCGTCGGCGCGCCGCGGCATGCGGCTCGCCGGCGGCGGCGTCGCGTGCGTCGCCCAGGCATCCATGGCATCGAGGAGTGCGCGAAACAGCATCGAGGTGCGCACGACGTTCGCGCGCTGCTGGCACACACCCCGCCCCGGTGCCTTGGCGAGCGGATCGGCAAAATGCTGTGAGCTCGACCAGAAGTAGATGCGCACGGTCGCGGGGACCTCAAGGTCGTTGCCTTGGGTATCCGTGTGGACGAGCGAGCCGCGGCGCTGCCAGTATTCCGTGGCCGTCTGCGTGTGCATGACCAGCGGGTCGGTATCGGGCCGCTTTAGAATTGCGTCGCGCCGGCCGGTCAGGTGGTCCTCGGAGGCCGCGTACGCGAAGGGAAAGCGGTCGGCGCCAGTCGATTGGTCTTCGTACTGCTGGCCGGCGGAGGTCGTGAGGTTGGCAAAGCGCTGGTCGGTGCACAACAAGCCGGCGCCGGCCACGTGCGGAAGCACGCCATCGAACACGCGCCGACCTTGTGCGTCGGCATTGAACCCGGAGTGGACGAAGTCGCGGATACAGCGACCGCTCTGCGAGCGTCCCCAGCCGTAGGCCTTCTCAAGGCCGAGGCCACCCTCGCGCATGGGGTTTTGCTGGCCGGCCGCATCCGCCTCCCCGTGCCTGAGAAAGCTGACGAAATCCCGAACCGCCACGTGTCCAAGGCCGAGCACGAGTGGGTCCTTTGCCTGGTAGATGAGTTCGTATATCCACCCCGTCTCGAAGCCTCGCGGCAGGTAGATGTGCGAGGCCGAGGGGATCAGCGCGCGTTCACCGCCCTGGTCGTCGAGCCCGCGGCCGCCTTCGATGCGCGCAAAGCGCCACTGGTCGGCTGCCACAGGCTGGCGCGCTTCCTGCGGGTAGCGCCGGCGCGTCAGACTCGCATCATCTGTGTCGAGGGAGAGGCTAGGGTGGGCGCGGGTGGAGGCGCGGCCGCTCAACGGCAGGCTCGTAATGCCCTCCTGGTCGGCGATGAACTCGACCCTGACGGCGCCGGTGATGGGGCGGCCGCCATCGGTCGCGACCGGCAGGGTGAGGATTTGGCGGCCGTCGCCGGGGAGGATATCACCCTGCCAGGCAAGCCAGGCGATGGCATAGCCCCTGCGCATGAGAAAGCCGTTGCCGGCGTGCTCCAGGCTCCGCGGGTCGTTGCAGGCCGGCGCATCGTTGAAGAATTGCAAGCAGCGCTTGTTGCCGCGATTGGCCCAGTCGAACAGCAGCCGCCGGTTGCCTCGGGCGAGATCGGTCGGGCGCAGCAGCAAGAAATCCGCGCGCAAGTGCACGCGCCCTTCGGCGTCGGTCTCCACCTTGTCGATGTCGACGATGCCGGCTTGCCCTGGCGTGTCGGGCGTAATCGCCAACCGCAGCCGACCGGCGATGCGTTGATAGGCCCCTGCGCCTGCGAAACAGTGTCCGCCGGCAAACGGCGAGCGCTCGAGCACCTCGAGCTGCAAGCGATTGGACAATTGACCGCTCCTTACGTTGCCTGGCACTGCCGTTACCTTGTCGACCCCGTACGCCTATTGGCGCAAAGCTCAACCGGACTTCTGCTCGGCGCCGCCGAGCTGGAAGCCTTTCCAATACGGGTCGCGGTCGTCGACGAACAGGGTATTGAAGCCGGTGATGCGCGCCCAGCCCTCAATCGAGGGAATGATCGCCTCGAGGGTGCCGACGCGGGTGCGCCCTTCGATGCGGCCGGTGAATTGCGAGCCGATGATGCTCTCGTGCACGAACGCCTCCCCCTCCCGCAGTGTGCCGCGCGCCGCCCATTGGGCCATGCGCGCGGCGGTGCCCGTGCCACACGGCGATCTGTCGATTGCCCGTTCGCCGTAGAACACGGCGTTGCGTGCCGTGCTGCCGGGCCGCCGTGGTGCACCGGTCCACATCACGTGCGATAGGCCGGTGATCTGCGCTCGTTCCGGGTGCGTGTACTGCCGCTGTTTCGCGAAGGCCTCGCGCACGCGCGGGCTCCAGGTGAGCAGCGCGTTCGGCGGCACGTGCTCAAGCCCGCGAAAGTTGGCTTGCGGCTCGACGATCGCATAGAAGTTGCCGCCGTAGGCGACGTCGATGGTGAGCGCGCCGATGCCCTCGACATCGGCCGTGAGGCCGGTGGTAAGCACAAACGACGGTACATTGGTGATGCGCACCCAATCGACATGCTGGCCATCGTGGGCGTATTCGGCCTCGACGACGCCGGCCGGGGTGTCCAGCCGCAGCCGGCCGGGCGTTCGCGGGTGCACCAGCCCGCGCTCAACGGCGATGGTCACCGTGCCGATCGTGCCGTGGCCGCACATCGGCAGGCATCCCGAAGTTTCGATGAACAGCACCGCCAGATCGCAATCGGGGCGTGTCGGGGGGTAGAGGAGCGATCCGGACATCAGATCGTGCCCGCGCGGCTCGAACATCAGTGCCGTGCGAATCCAGTCGAACTCGGCGAGGAAATGCGCGCGCCGCTCGAGCATGGTTTCCCCGCACAGTCTCGGCGCGCCCGCGGCCACGACCCTCACCGGATTGCCGCAGGTATGGCCATCGATGGCAAAAAACGTATGATTGGCCATGCGCACGCCTCGTCACACGGGGTTGCCGGATTCGCTCGCCGCACGAGCGCTCTTGGGAACGGGAGGGTAGACGAGCATGGGCGCGCCTGTGAAGCACGACCAAGCGGCGGGCATCAGCGCCCACCGTCCGGTTATCTCCGGCAACAGGCACGTGATCTCCGCGGGTCACTATCTGGCAGCGCATGCGGGGTTTGCCATTCTCGAAGCGGGCGGCAATGCCATCGACGCCGGCGTGGCCGCGGGCCTTGCCCTCGGCGTGCTGCAGAGCGACCTCGTTGGCGTCGCGGGCGTGGCGCCGATCATTCTCTTCGATGCCGCCAGCGGCAGGGTGTTCACCGTCAGCGGACTCGGCACCTGGCCGAAGCGCGTGAGCAGCGACTATTTCCTGCGCCACCATGGGGGCAGGATTCCGCGCGGCCTGCTGCGCACCGTGGTGCCGGCGGCGCCTGACGCATGGATCCTGGCCCTGGAAAGATGGGGGACGATGAGTTTTTCAGACGTGGCAGCCGCCGCCGTGCGCTTCGCCGCCGAGGGTTTTGCCGCGCATCCCTTGCTGTGCGAGACGATCGCCACGCACCGTGAGGCCTACGCGCAGTGGCCGTCGAATCGCGAAATCTACCTGCCGAACGGGCGTCCGCCGCAGGTTGGCGAGCTGTTCGTACAGACCGATCTGGCGGCAACCCTGCGCTATATGGTTGCCGAGGAGCGAGCCGCGGCGGGCAAGGGCCGTAGCGCCGGTTTGGCGGCGGCACGTGCGGCGTTCTACAGCGGCGACATCGGGCGCACCATTGTCGCCTATCACGAGCAGAACGGCGGCCTGCTCAGCATGTCCGACCTCGAAGGCTACCGCTCGGGGGTAGAGCCCTCGGTGGCGGTGCGCTTCGGCGAATTTGACGTGCATTGCTGCGGACCGTGGTGTCAAGGGCCCGTCCTCGGCCAGATGCTGCGCCTCGTCGAGGCCACCGGTTGCCATCGCTACGCGCACAACTCCCTTCCCTATGTACACGCGGTCACCGAGGTCATGAAGCTCGCCTTTGCCGACCGCCACGCCTACTATGGCGATCCCAAGTTCATCGATGTGCCGCTCGCTGCGCTGCTGTCGGCGCCGTATGCCGCGGAACGCGCTCGTCAGGTCAATCCCGATGCCGCCTGGCCGAGCATGCCGCCGGCGGGCGTGCCGCCGGGGGTGCGGCGCGCCGCGGACGCAGATGCCGTACGCGGCGCCGGCCGAGCGCGCGGCGCCGTCGACGGCGCCGACGAGCGCGAGGCTGCACCGCCGTCGCTGGACACATCCTACCTGTGCGCCGTCGATCGCCACGGTAATGTGTTCTCGGCAACGCCGAGCGATGGCTCGAGCAGCGCGCCGGTGATCCCGGGCACGGGACTGTGTCCCTCATCGCGCGGTTCCCAGTCGTGGGCCGACCCGCGCGAGCCTGCCTCGGTCGCGCCCGGCAAGCGCCCACGCCTCACCCCGAGCCCGGCATTGGCGCTCGGGCCGGACAGACGCGCCATCGCCTTCGGCACACCCGGCGGGGATGTACAGGCCCAGGCCATGCTGCAGGCGCTCCTCAACCGCCTCGTGTTCGGCATGGATCCGCAGGCTGCCGTCGAGGCGCCGCGCTTTGCCAGCTACAGCTTCCCCGACAGTTTCGAGCCGCACGGCATGCTGCCCGGCCGCTTGGTGCTCGAAGGCCGGCTGCCGCAGGCGCTTGCCGATCGGCTGAGCGCTCTCGGACATGACGTCGCTTGGTGGCCGGACTGGACCTGGAAGGCCGGTGCGGTGTGCATGATCGACAGCAATGCGCGTGCCGGCCTGCACGCCGCCGGCGCCGATCCCCGTCGCTCCTGCTACGCGCTCGGGTGGTAAGCGTGGCGCGCGCCGACGCGCCGGGAGCTCGCGGCGGCGAGCGCCTCGGTGCACCGGGTGCGCGCCATGGCCGGCGATAGGTGCGATTGACGCCGCGCCGCGATTTGCCGATGTTCAGGTACGCAGCAGGGGTGGGTCGCGTTCATGTCGCAGTACCTCTTTAAGAACTTCGCGATGCTCGATCCCGAGCACGACGAGTTGATCGGCGGCCACGCGCTGCTGGTCGAGGGCGAGCAGATCAAGGAGGTGTCGGAGAAGGCGATTGCCGCGCCGGGCGCCGCCGTCGTCGATTGCGGCGGGCGCACGCTGATGCCGGGGCTGATCGACAGCCATGTGCACGTCGTGCTGTCGGAAGTGTCGATCCCGCGCCTGGAAAACGTGCCACTGACGCTGATGACGGCGCGCGCCGCCGTGCTGATGCGCGCCATGCTGGATCGCGGCTTCACCACCGTGCGCGATACCGGCGGGGCCGACTGGGGCCTCAAGGAGGCCACAGCGAAGTGGCTGCTGCCGGGACCGCGACTGTTCATCGCCGGCAAGGCGCTCGGTCCGACCGGCGGCCACAGCGACGGGCGCCGGCGTACCGACCATGGCACGCGCTGCCACTGCTGCGATGCCCTGCACTTTGCCATGGGTCTTGCCGATGGCGTTGCCGAAGTGCGCAAGGCAGTGCGCGAGGAAATGCGCCAGGGCTGCGACCACGTCAAAATCATGATGTCCGGGGGTGTCGCCTCTCCCTACGATCCGCTCGACAGCCTGCAGTTCTCCGCCGAAGAGGTCGCGGCCGCGGTCGAGGAGGCGCACGCCTTTGGACGCTACGTCTGTGCCCACGCCTACACCGTCGAGGCGATTACGCGGGCGGCGCACGCCGGAGTGCGCACCATCGAGCACGGCAACCTGATCGATGCGGCAACCGCCGAGCTGATGGCCTCCAAGGGCATGTATTTGATCGCCAACCTCGTCACTTACTACGAGATGCAGAAGCGCGCGGCCGAGTACGGCATGAGCTCGGACATGCTGGCCAAGAACGACCTCGTCATCGATGGGGGCTTGCGTTCGCTCGAGCTCTGCCAGCGAGCCGGTGTACCGGTCGCCTACGGCACGGATCTGCTCGGAGCGCTGCAGAGCGAGCAGAGCCGAGAGTTTTTAATCCGCGCGCGGGTGCAAAGGCCGATCGAGGTCATTCGCGCCGCGACCCTGATCGGAGCCGAGGTCCTGCGGCAGGTGGGCAGGCTCGGCTGCCTCAAGCCTGGCGCCTTCGCCGACCTGCTGGTCGTCGACGGCAATCCGCTGGTCGACCTCGGCGTGCTGCAGGAGCAGGGCAGATACCTCGCCGCGATCATGAAGGGCGGGCGCTTCCACAAGCACCGGCTGCAGTAGCCGATGGCCTTGATCCATTTCAAGAACCTGCAGCTGCTGGAGCCCAGTGTGGGCGAAACGCGCGGCGGCTACGAGCTGCTCGTCGAAGGCGACCGGGTATGCGCGTGCTCGCCCTCGCCCATCGCCTGCAGCGCGGCCGAGGTCGTCGATTGCGGCGGCCGTACGCTGATGCCGGGTTTGATCGACTGCCACGTGCACGTCATCCACAGCGAAGTCAACATCCGCAATCTGGAAGCAATGCCCCTGACGCTGATCGCCGCGCGCGCAGCGACGCGGCTGCGTGCCATGCTCGACCGTGGCTTTACCACGGTGCGCGACACCGGAGGTTGTGACTGGGGGCTGAAGCTCGGCGTTGAACAGGGCCATCTCGTCGGCCCGCGCCTGTTGATCGCCGGCCAGTCGATCGGGCCGACGGGAGGGCACGCCGATGGGCGGCGCCGGACCGATACGGCCGACACCTGCAGCTGCTGCAGCGGACTGCAATTCAAGTCGGTGATCGCCGACGGGGTCGACCAGGTGCGCTGGGCCGCGCGTGAGCAAATGCGGCAAGGCGCCGACCACGTCAAGATCATGATGTCGGGAGGCGTCGCCTCGCCCTACGATCCGCTCGACAGCCTGCAGTTCTCCGCCGGCGAGGTCAGCGCCGTGGTCGAAGAAGCGGCGGCGTTTGGGCGCTACGTGTGCGCGCATGCCTACAGCGCCGAGGCGATCACGCGCGCGGTCCGCCTCGGCGTGCGCAGCATCGAACACGGCAATCTGATCGACGATGCCGCGGCCGCGC
Organism: Hyphomicrobiaceae bacterium; assembly: GCA_051985875.1. Lineage (GTDB taxonomy): Bacteria > Pseudomonadota > Alphaproteobacteria > Rhizobiales > Hyphomicrobiaceae > AWTP1-13. The sequence continues at coordinate 6,557 of JBPYEF010000205.1, read as the reverse complement.
TGATGGCAGAAAAGGGCGCCTATCTCGTCGCCAATCTCATCGCCTATCAGGCGATGCACGAGCGCGCCGCCGCGCTTGGCATGACCGCGGAGAGCCTTGAGAAGAATGCCGTCGTTCTCGACGCCGGGCTGCGGTCGCTCGAGATCTGTGCCCGCCACGGCGTGCCGGTCGCCTATGGCAGCGACTTGCTGGGCGAGCTGCACTGGGAGCAAAGCCGCGAGTTCACCCTGCGCCGGGAAGTGATGCGGCCGATTGACATCATCCGCTCGGCAACGACCATTGCCGCGCGCCTGCTGCGGCTCGAGGGCAAGGTGGGCACGCTCGCGGCCGGAGCCTTCGCCGATCTGCTCGTCGTGGACGGCGATCCGCTGCGCGATCTGTCGCTGCTCGAGGGTCAGGGTCGGCACCTGGCGGCGATCATGCGCGCGGGGCGGTTCCACAAACTGCGCCTGCACTGAGGGACGTCCGCGGTGTCCAACCGTCTGGCGCACACGCCTGGAGCAAGGACGGCGCTGACGCGGATGGCAAGCTCGCGCGTGCTCGGCCGCTTTGCCCTTCGCCTCGCCGCCGCGATAACGCTCGCCTACATCTTGACGCCGCTGCTGTTCGTCACGTGGCTGGCGTTCTTCCGCCAGGAGATCCCTTCGTTTCCACCCGAAGGGTACTCGCTGCGATGGTTTCGGGCGCTTGCCGACAACGATCGCTTCGTCTCCGGGTTTGGGCTCAGCCTGCAAATTGCCCTGATCGCCACCGCCGTCGGCCTCGCGCTCGGCCTGCCGGCGGCGTTCTGCCTGACGCGCTTTCCCTTCCGCGGTCGCGAGCTGATCGGCAATTTGCTGCTGTTGCCCTTGGTCGTGCCGGGCATCGTTCTCGGCATTGCGCTCTACGTGGCGCACGTCGAGGTCGAGCTCGCGACCGGCCTGCCGATCGTCGGCTCGCTCGGAGGGCTAATCGCCGGGCACGTGCTGATCGTGATTCCCTGGACGGTACGCTTGGTGGCAGCCAGCCTGGCTGGGCTCGACCGCGCGGTCGAGGAGGCCGCCCAGAGTCTCGGCGCCAACCGCCTGCGCACCTTCTGGCGCGTGACGCTGCCTGCCATTCGGCCGGGAGTCGTCGCGGCCGCGCTGTTTGCCTTCGTGGCTTCGTTTGGCAACCTGGAGATGAGCCTGTTCATCGTTGGGCCCGGGCGCACCACCTTGCCGATAGCCATCCTCCAGTACCTCGAGTGGAAGATCGATCCGACCATCGCCGCCGTGTCGGTGCTGCAAATTGCCCTGATTGGCGTGGCGATGCTGATCACCGACCGCTTCGTGCGCATCAGCCGGGTGGTGTGAGCCAATGGCGCGGCTGTGCATCGAGGGTATCTGCAAGCGCTACGGCGACGTGCAGGCAGTGAAAAACGTGACACTCGACGTCGCCGACGGCGAGTTCGTCGTATTGCTCGGGCCGTCGGGATGCGGCAAGACGACGACACTGCGCGTGCTTGCGGGATTGGTTGAGCCGACCGCGGGGACGGTCCGGCTCGGGGACCGCGACATCACCCGCCTCCCGGCCTGGCGCCGCAATGCCGGCCTGGTGTTTCAGAGCTATGCCCTGTTTCCGCACCTGACGGTGGCGGACAACGTCGCGTTTGGGCTGCAGATGCGCAACGTCCCCGCCGCGGAAAGCGCGCGTCGTATTGCCGAAATGCTGCGCCTCGTCCGCCTCGAACACCTGGGCGAACGCTTGCCACGCCAGCTGTCCGGAGGCCAGCAGCAGCGGGTCGCCTTGGCGCGGGCGATCGCCTTTCGCCCCGACGTGCTGCTGCTCGATGAACCGCTGTCGAGCCTCGATGCGCGCCTGCGCCAGGAGGTCCGCGTCGAGATCCGCGATTTGCAGCGCAACCTCGGGCTGACGACCATCATGGTCACCCACGACCAGGAGGAGGCCCTGACCATGGCCGATCGGCTCGTCGTCATGCGCGATGGAGCCGTCTGCCAGGTCGGCACCCAGCAGGACCTCTACGAGCGTCCGGCCGATCCCTTCGTTGCGGGTTTCGTCGGCCGCTCGAGCTTTATCCTCGGGCGCATCGAGGCGCCGGGCCGGTTTCGTTCGGCCGGGGGGCTCGAGCTCGCCTGCCCGGCAGCCGACGCCGGCCCGGCGACACTCGCCCTCCGACCCGAGCGGATGCGGCTTGCGGCGGAGCCGCAGCCCGGCATGGACAACGACATTGCGGGCGTGGTGGAATTCGTTTCCTACCTGGGAGCGACAATCGATGTGCGCGTACGCCTATCCAGCCAAGAGCGCGTGCTGGTACAGGTGTCTAGCAACGGGGCGAACCGGCCGCCACGGGCCGGAGAAAGCGTGCGCGTTGCCTGGCCGGCGGCCAGCAGCATCGTATTTGCAACCGTGGGTGAGCAGATGATCGCTGCGCTTTGAGCGCAGCAGGCCAAGCCAAGGGAGGCAGCAATGGGCAGCGAGCCAAAGCCGCGGCGTTTGCCGTCGCGCAGGGACATGCTCCGCGGAGGCGCGGCGGCGGCGGCCGCTCTGTCCGCCGCTGCGCCGGGCGCGTCGGCTGAGGCGAAGGGGGAAATCGTCGTCGGCACGTGGGGCGGCGACTACGCGCGCCTGTTGAACAAGAACATCGAGCAGCCGATTTTGATCCGCGACGGCTGGCAGGTCGTCCAGGATCAGGCCGGCGACCCCGCGCGGCGCTCAAAGATGCTCGCCGAGCGCCGTCTGCCGCGCGGCACGACCGATGTTCAGGGCCTGTCGGCCCTGAACATGTTCCAGATGCACGATGCGGGCGTTGTCGACCTGATCGATTATGCGCGGCTCGGCAACGCCGCCTATTTGCGCGCGGCGATGAAGTATCCCTACGGCGTCGGCCATATCTATTCCGGCAAGGTCGGCGTCTACAACCCGAAACTGGTCGCTGCCAAACCCAAAAGCTACGCGGAGATCTTCGCGGAAGCGCACGGCAATAAGCTCGGCATCATCGACATCCAGTACCAGTACACGCTGGTTTGTGCCGCGCTCGCTGCGGGCGGCAAGGTCAATGATCTCGAACCCGGCAAGAAGCTGTTGCTCGCATGCAAGCGCGCCGGTGCGCGCATCTACCCGACCAACGAGGCTTTTGCGCAAGGTCTCAAGGCCGAGGAGATAGGCATCGGCGTAATGTGGAAGGCGCGCGTCGTGCAGTGGCAAAATGCAGGCATCAGCGTCGACGCGGCGGTGCCGGCCGAGGGCGCGCTCGCCTATGTGTCGGGCTTCGTCGTCCCGAAGAATGCGCCCAACAAGGCCGGCGCGTATGCCTACCTCGATGCCATGCTGGACAAGCGTGCCCAGGAGGCGTTTGCGGTCGATATGGGCTACAATCCGACCGTCACCAACGCCGTGGTATCCCCCGAGCTCAACCAGCGTATCGGCTTCACGCCCGAGGAGGTCAGCGCACTCGTCGATCTCGACTACGCCTACATGAGCGAGAACGACGTCGCTCTGAAGGAGTGGTGGGACAAGGAGTTCAAGGGATGATCCAGTCCGAGCGACGCTGAACGCTCGAGCACGCAATGCCCGAGCCCGCCCAACCGCGTAGCGTCAGTCCCTCCCACGCCTCGCCCCTGACGGCGTCGGCCCTGCTGCTTCCCGCCTCGGCGGTCGTCACCGTTACCGCCCTGTTGCCGCTCGCCATCCTGCTGCGCTACAGCCTCAACAGGTTCGATCCGCGGCTGATGATGGTCGAGGCTCTGACGGTTGAGAATTACGTCAAGTTCTTCACCGATCCCTTCTATACCGGCATTTTCACCACCACCCTGCGCGTCGCCCTGATCTGCACGCTCGCCTGCCTGCTGCTCGCCTTTCCTCTCGCCTATGTTTTGGCGCGCACCCGGAGCGGCATGAAGAACGTACTGCTGATGCTGATCGTGCTGCCGCTGTTCGTCGGCAATGCCGTGCGCGCGGCGGGATGGATGACCCTGTTCGGCGCCAAAGGCGCACTGAATGCGGGCCTGCTAGGGATCGGGTTGATCGCAGCGCCGCTCGAGATCATGTTTACGGAAAAGGCCGTCATCATCGGCATCATCGCCGTCAACCTTCCCTACATGGTTCTGACCCTGCAGAGCGTCATCGAGGGTGTACCCCGCGACCTCGAGGAGGCGGCGTTCAGCCTGGGTGCCCGGCCGGCGGCGATGTTCCGCCGTGTGCTGTGGCCACTGACGCTTCCCGGAAGCATCGCCGGGGCGATCTTCTGCTTCATACTGGCCATGAACGCCTACGCCACGCCCGTGCTGCTCGGTGGCCCGCAGTTCAAGATGATGGGTCCGCTGGTTTTCGGGCAGTTTCAGCTGAACAACTGGCCGTTCGGAGCGGCCATCGCCTTCGTGCTGATGACGGCGACGCTGGGCCTGACGGGAGCGGCCAATGTTATCCTCAAACGTCGGGCCGAGCGCGACCGCTGACGGCGGTACGCGATGGAGCTTTGGGCAAGGGTGGCGCCAAGGCGAGCTGCCGTACGCCCGATCTTGGCATTGGAGGGGATTCAGCCGATGACGCCGCCGCCGCGCCTGCGCGTCACCAGCGCTTCGCTGAACGGCACCAGCAGCAGAACCGTGCCATGTTGGTCGGCGATTTCGAACACCCGGCCATTCAGGGGCTCCCCTTTCAGTATGGCTTGGCTCATGATCTGGCGCGCGGCGGCGAGCGCTTCTTGCCGCGCCGCCCCGAGGTCGGGCAGCTCCATCCCCTGGTCATCGATGATGACCGACGAGCCGTGCCGGACGTGTAGATAGTAGCGCCGCATACGCTGCCATAACGATGCAAGGCCGCGGTGGGTTGCGTTCGCCGCTTTGGGGAGCATCGTGGCGGCAAACTGCGGGCCGGCGCTTGGGGCCGACGGCGGCACTCGGCTTGCTAAGGCGGTACTGGGCGGCGCTGGGTGGCACTCGGCAGCACTCGGGCGGCAATGGGTGCAGAGCAGGGCAGATGGGGCTTTGAGAACACCTGTCCGCGCGCCGCCACTTGCCCACGTCGGCTGGCGTGCTTGTGCTTTCGGCGACGGGCAATAAACTTGAGGATGCAACGTCACTTGCGCCAAACGCAGAGCACCGGCACATGCCCGTCACGTCGCTCGACCACATCTTGTTGGCCATGCCTCCCGGCCGCGAGGCCGAGGCGCGCGCGTTCTATGCCGGCCTGCTCGGCATTCCCGAGGTGAGTAAGCCCCCTGCCCTTGCCAGGCTCGGCGGGTGCTGGTTCGAGCGGGGGGCGCTCAAGGTGCACCTCGGCGTCGAAGCCGACTTCCGGCCGGCCAGGAAAGCGCATCCGGCCTTCATCGTCGCAGGTCTGGCCGAGCTGGCGACAGCGCTGGCACAGGCGGGCTACCCGCCGCGGGCCGCCGCCGATCCGCTCGAAGGATGCCATCGCATCTTCGTCGCTGACCCCTTCGGCAACAGGATCGAATTGATCGAACCCACAGATCGGCCCTGAGCGCGGGCCCCTGCCAGCGGTCGATTGGCGCGCACGGCGCGGTTGCCGCACGCCGTGGATTCCACCATCTTGGCGGGCCGCCGCTCGGCAGAACCATCGCCTCGCGGGTCCGCGGGCTGCGCCCGGGTACCGATGTGGCCGGCCGTTGCGCGGTGCGACGGCAGTTGGCTAGAACAGCCGTCGATCTTTTTCCCCGCGCGTTCGGAGATGACGATGAAAGAGAGCCTGCGACCTGGAATCTCCAAGCTCACGCGGCTGCAGGTCGACGCCGGTCGGACCATTGGCTTCATGGGGGAGCAGGGCCGGGTCTACGCCACGCCCGAGCTCGTGTGCGATATCGAATATACCTGCCGCGACTTGCTGCTTGCGCATTTGGACGCTGGGGAGGACTCGGTCGGCACGGGGATCGCGATCACGCATGCGGCGCCGACGCTGCCGGGCATGCAGGTGGAAATCACCGCCACCGTCTCGGCAGTGGTAGGGCGCAAGGTGACGTTCGAGGTCTCGGCACGCGACGAGTTGGAGGCGATCGGGTCAGGTAGCCACACGCGCTTCGTCGTCGACGTGAGCAAAACCTACGAGCGCCTCAAGGCCAAGGCCGCGCGCCGTGCCGAGAAACGCCCATGAGGGAGAGCGCCGCGCCGGCCGTGCCGCCAGGTGGTGCCGGCGTTCGTCGGCAACGACGCTTTCTCCATCCCAATGGCATCGCACGACGCACATGTCCAAGCAACATCGCCGCGGCGCCACACCTGTCTCCGGGCATGCCCATTCGGGCGATCGGCGTTGGCGGGCGTCGCACCCATTGCCGCCACAAACGGCACCGGATCGCGCCGGCGGCAGAGAGCCGGCGCCGAGACGGCGCTCGTCCGGAAGCCCGACACGTTGAGATCTTGCGTCTCGGTTGCGCCACCGACGGCTTGGCTCAGCGCTTGTCGTACTCATCGTGACGCCGCCACCAGGGGCCCGTCTCGTTGCGCCCCCTGGGGGCGCGGTCCAGCCACTGGTACATGCCCCAGAGGCCGTCCAGCCCGCGCGCATAGGTGGAATAGGTGTGGTAGACGACGCCATCGTCGAGCACAAACGCGCTCATGCCG
>JBPYEF010000204.1:0-9710 GCA_051985875.1 Hyphomicrobiaceae bacterium | reverse complement strand
GCTGCGCACGCTGACGCGGCTGAGGCACGACCTGGTGATGATCGGGCGCGCATCCCTCGTTCCCCTACCCGAAGGGCTCCGGCCGCGCCTCGGCGTTCTGCTCGATAAGGTCGGCGACGCGGTGGCGCACTACTTCAGCCAAAGCGGTGCAGCACTCCGCAGCGGGCGATTGCCGCCGCCGCTCGAGCCCGGGCGCGCGGCGCTCGCCGAGTTTGCGGCCGAAATCGCTTCCCTGCACGAACAGGGCGTAACACGAAATCTCGCCCCCGATGCCGCGGAGCGTTGCTTTGCCCTCGGATTCGCGCTCGAGCAACTGGGCCAGAATATTCGCGACCTCGAACGCTGCATCACCGAGTGGGCCGCCGACGGCACCCGCCGTGGCTGACGCTGGAGGTAGCTCCCCTCGGCAAGGACAGGGCGTGCCCGCTGCGGCCGGATAATCGGAGCCGATCGATGCCCGCGTTGGCCGCGCGCCACGCTCTTGCCCCATGCCCGGGCCTATCAAGGAAGGCGCGCCGACCGAGGCATGGACGGTGATGCGCCCGATCTGCTGTGTCCGGTGTGAAGCGCGCGGGTGATGCTTCGGGCGCCAAGTGCCGCCAAGTGCCGCTAAGTACTCTGGGGGATGTCCGGCCCCGTCGCGCGGCGAGGAAATGGCGTGGCTAGCGGGCCGGTTAGGAGGATGACTTGGGCGATTCGCTGCTCGTTTCCACGCGCAAGGGGTTGTTCTGGATCAGGCGCAATCAGGGCAACTGGGGCATCGATCGGGTCGATTTTCTTGGCGACAACGTCACGCTCACGCTGACCGACCCGCGCAATGGTCGCCACTACGCCGCCCTCGACCATGGCCATTTCGGGGTGAAGATGCACCGTTCGACAACCGCGGGCTGGGAGGAGATCGCCGCGCCGGCTTATCCCCCGAAACCGGAAGATCTGCAAGAGAATGACATGTGGGGCCGGCCGCTTGCGTGGAGCACGGCACGAATTTGGGCGCTGGCCGCCGGCGGCGCCGATGAGCCGGACCTGTTGTGGTGCGGCACGCTGCCGGGCGGCCTGTTCCGGTCGTCCAATGGCGGGGAGAGCTGGGAGATCGTCCGAACGTTGTGGGACCATCCCAAGCGCAAGATGTGGACCGGTGGTGGCGCGGAGTTACCGGGCATCCACTCCATTCTCGTCGATCCTCGCGATGCACGGCGCGTGTTCATCGCCGTGTCCACCGGGGGCATTTGGGTGACGGAGGATGGCGGCTTGGGCTGGATGCAGCGCGGCGCCGGGATGCGGGCGGACTACGTTCCTCCGGAGCTAACCCACGACCCCATCGCCCAGGACGTGCACTGCCTCGCGCAGTGCCCGGTCGACCCCAGACGCCTATGGGTTCAGCACCACAACGGCATCTTCGTCTCCTCGGACGAGGCCAGGAGCTTCCGCGAGATCACGGGAGTGCAGCCGTCGAGCTTCGGGTTTGCCGTCGTCGTGCATCCGCGCGAGCCAGATACGGCGTGGTTCGTGCCGGAAATCAAGGACGAGCGGCGCATACCCAGCGAGGGCCGCCTCGTCGTCACGCGGACGCGCGATGCCGGAAAAAGCTTCGACATGCTGACGCGCGGCCTGCCGCAAACGCACGCCTACGACATTGTCTACCGCCACGCGCTGGCGCTCGATGCCTCCGGCCAACGGCTCGCCATGGGCTCGACCACGGGCGGGCTATGGGTGAGCGAGAACCAGGGTGACAGCTGGACGGAGATCACGCACACGCTTCCCCCGATCTACGCCGTCCGCTTTGCGTGAGCACGCGCCGTTGATCGCGATTCGGAGCCGCGAGCGCCTGGCAATCGGGTGCCACCGGACGCAACAACCCGGTCTGCGGCGAGCCGGCCAATACACCGAGGAGATGACGATGGCGCAGTGGAACAAATACGGACCCACGGCGGCACGCCAGCATGGACGGCCGGGACGCGAGATCAGGCCGTCGAGCATCACCGTCGATTTTCATTCGCATGTTGCCATTCCGCGCGCCGCCGAGCTCGTCAAGCCGCATCTCGCCGCCGGTGCAACGCCGCTGGGGAGATTCGCCAGTGCGGAGACCAAGGCGCTCAACCAGAAGCAGGAGAGCGATGTCGCCGCACGCGCCGGATTGGCACAACGGCTCGCCGATCTCGATGCCATGGGCATCGACATGCAAGTCATCAAGCCGGCGCCACCCCAGTGCTACTACGCCCTACCTCTGGAAGCTGCTGTCGCGGCCGCCCGCGTCGTCAACGACGGCATCGCCGAGTTCGTTGCGAGCAGGCCCGACCGCCTGCGGGGGTTTGGCAGCGTGCCGATGCCCGACGGGCGCGAGGCGGCGGCCGAGCTCGAACGCTGCGTACACAAGCTCGGGTTCAAAGGCGTGCAAATCCTGACCAACGTCACTGGTCGCGAGCTGTCTGATCCTGCGTTCGCTCCATTCTGGGCCAAGGCCGAGGAGCTTGATGCGATCGTTGTCATCCATCCGAACGGCTTCACGGACGGCGGCCGCCTTTCGCGTTTCTACTTCAATAACGTGATCGGCAACCCACTCGAGACCAGCATCGCGCTGCATTATCTGATTTTTGACGGCGTACTGGAGCGCCACCCGAGGCTGAAGATTTTAGCCGTGCACGGCGGCGGCTACCTCGCGAGCTATGCGGGCCGCGTCGATCACGCCTGGGGTGCGCGTTCCGACAGCCGAGGCGACCTGCCGCATCCGCCGACGACCTATCTCAAGAGGATCTATTTCGACAGCGTGGTGTTCACGCCGCACCAGCTGCAGGAGCTGGTGCGGCTGTACGGCGCCGATCACGTGCTGATGGGCACCGACTATCCCTTCGACATGGGTGAGTACGATCCAGTCGGCCACGTGTGTGGAGCGGGGCTGCCCGAGGCTCAGGCCGCTGCCGTGTGCGGCGGCAACGCGCAACGCTTGCTGGGGCTCTAGATCCGCGCATCGCAACCGCGTCGCGTGCCAAAGCTCGCGACGCGGTGCGCGCCGCTCGCCCGCGGCTGTCGTTGGCTAGCGCCGATACGCCACGGGTTAAATCGCCAATCGCGCGGAGAACCGGGCATCGCAGCAATCGTTAGCCCGCAAATGTTCACGAAGGAGCATCCCATGGCTCGCTGTGACGTCTGCGGCAACGACTACGAGAAAGCTTTTCGCATCGTGCGGGACGACCGATCGACGACATTCGACAGCTTCGAATGCGCCATTCACGCCATGGCCCCGCAATGCGCTCACTGTCACTGCCGGGTGATCGGCCATGGCATCGAGGCCAATGGCGCGATCTACTGCTGCGCGCACTGCGCGAAGGAAGAGGGCGTAAAGGGCGTGAGCGGCCGCGCCGCGTGATCCCGAACGGTCGATCGCTTGCCGGTCTTTGCCGGACGCCATGCGAATGGCCGCAAGCGGCAGCGCGCGCCATCAGTATTGCTCGAGCAGTCGGCCAAACCCGTAAATCGGGTCGTTAATGCCATTGGCGCGCAACGCGTGCCAATAGATCGCCGTGTTGATGGCGAGGACCGGCTTGCCGAGCCAGAGCTCGGCCGCGGCGGCAAGGCGCACCATCGACAGATTGGTACCCACCTGCACGAGGGCCTCAACGTCGTCACCGTCCAGCCGGCGGAGTGCATCGCGGCACTGCTCCGGCGTAACCGCTGCGATCGCCGTCCAGGACCGGCATTGCAAGGCGATGTCGCGCACCACCGCAAACCCCATGTCAGCAAAATAGCGCTTCACCTCTGCGTTCATCACCGGCCAGTAGGGCGTGAGCACAGCAATGCGCTTGATGCCGCCGAGTGCGGTGAGCGCAGCGGCGGTCGCGTGGCTGCCGACGGTAATGCCCAATCCCGTTGCTTCGCCAATGCGCTTGGCGAAGGCGTCGGCGCCGCGCGCGCCGCCGAAGAACGAAAGCGCCGAAATGCCCATGATCAGGTAATCCGGCTCGCAGGTCATGACACTGTCGATCGCGTCCCTGACATTGCTGCCGATGAGGTCAATGCCGACGCGAAAGGACTCGTTGCTCAGCGCTGTCGTGTTGGGCGTGAGGATGCGGCCGTAGTGGTTGGTGACGCCCGCCGGTCGCATGTCGTCGCAATCGGGCTGCACGATGGTGTTGGTGGACGGTGCCAGCACCCCGAACTTGCGGCGCCAGCCGAGCACATCGCGCATCGGCAGATCTCGTTGTTTTTCCTCAGTCATCCAATCAACCCGGCGAGGGTGCGCGCCCAGCCGCACATCTGCGCGTCGCTGCCGGGGCGTGAGGACAGGATGCAGCCGATCGGCAGGCCACCTTGTGCAAATCCCGCAGGCAGCGTGACGATTGGACCGCCGAGCGCCGTCCAAGGGGCGATGTACTTGGGGTCACCGGTCCAAGCCAGGCCTTCTGGGGCAGGGCCGGGTGTCGCCGGCCACAAAAAGACATCCGCGTCCAGGCCGGCGAAGAGCTTGGCGCGCATGGCATCGATCTGCCGCCGCTCGTCGAGGTAGCAGGTAGGCGGAATCGCTAGCCCCTCCCGCAGTAGCGCGCAGAGCTTTTCGCCGACGGTTCCCGGCGGCAGCTCCAGAAGCTGGCACAGGGCGCGGCCGGCCTCGTAACCCATGGTCCGGCGCTGCAGTTCAAACAGGCGCTCGAACGACACCGGCGGTCGTGCACGCTCCACGGCGTGACCCGCGTTGGCGAACGCGTCCGCGGCGCGCGTGACGGCAGCCTGCACCTCGGGGACCGCGTCGGCAATGTGCGGATCCGCTGGGATGCACACCCGCGGCTTTGGCACGGGGGATGCCGCGCAGGCAGCGAGGAAGCTCGGTGCGATCGACGCATAGACGTATACCGCGTCGTCGACGCTCCAGCCGTAGAAACCCGGCGTGTCGTAGGATGGGGCAAGCGGGGTTATGCCGAACGTCGCAAGGCTGCGGGTACTCGGTTTGAACGCGGCGATCCCACAGTAGGCCGCCGGGCGGTTGACGGAAGCGACTGTTTGCGTGCCGACCGCTACCGGAACCATGCCAGCGGCAACGGCCGCCGCCGACCCCGAGCTCGACCCGCCGGGCGTATGGGCAAGGTTGTGCGGATTGCGGGCTGGGGAGGGGTCGAAGAAGGCAAACTCGGTGGTGTGCACCTTGCCGAGCATGATGGCGCCCTGTGCCTTGAGGGCGAGCACGACCTCGGCATCGCGTCGGGCCGGCGGCGCTGCGGCGCGCGCGCGGCTGTTGGCGCGCGTCGGCAGCCCTTCGACGTCGATGATGTCCTTGATGGCAATAGGAATTCCATGCAGTGCGCCGCGCAGTCTTCCCTCGGCGGCCTCGCGCCGTCGCTCTTCGGCAACGGCGAGCGCGCGCTCCCCGTCCACTTCGCGCCAGCATTGCACGCGCGCGTCGGCAGCGGCGATGCGCTCGAGGCAGCGTCGCACCAGGGCAACGGGTGAGAGCGTACCCGCAGCGATCGCCGCGGCGAGCTCGCGCACCCTGCCCGGATCGGCAACACAGCTGTCGGACGCTGCCGGCATGTTCGCTCCCCCTTTGCCACCCCAGGAGCATCTTCCCTCGGAGCGGTGCGCGCAACCGTCATTCGATGGGTGGGTCGCGCGATTGGCCGCCCGGAGCGTTGCGTCACGAGCCGAACGCAGCAGTGGTAGATGCCGGCTTGGGATGGCCGCAGAGCGCCGCTCCCAGGCACTGCGCTCGGCGGTGCGCGTAGCGACCGGCGGCGATTTCGCCCTGGGCGGAGGGCTTGACACTACGCCCGTTCGCAGGCCGTGTAGCGTTGCCAAGGCAACGGGGGGTTAGCATGGTATTTCCGCTTTACGACGACAATCCCTTCGGGCGCGCTAAGCCGCCGTACGTCACCTGGGGCCTGATCGTCGTCAATATTGCCGTCTTCTTCTTGGAGATTCGCTCCTCGGATGCCGGTGCACGGGCGATGCTTGCGTCGCTCGGAGCCACGCCGGCACTGGTTGCGCATCAGGTTCCCGCAACGGGTCAGCTTCCGCCCGAGCTCACCCTGGTGACCTACATGTTTCTGCATGGCGGCTGGGAGCATATTCTCGGCAATATGGTCTATCTCTGGGTGTTCGGCGACGACATTGAGGATGCCCTTGGTCCGCTGCGCTTTCTCGCGTTCTATCTGCTCACCGGCATCGCCGCTGCTCTGTTCTTTGTGTTGATCAACGTCAAGTCAACGACACCGCTGGTCGGTGCGTCCGGGGCGATCTCCGGTATTCTGGCGGCCTACTTGCTGCTGCGCCCGTGCGCGAAGGTGTCGGTGTTCGTGCTGCGCATTATCGTGCGCGTGCGCGCCTACTGGGTGATCGGCGGCTGGATCCTGCTGCAACTCTATCAGATCGCCAGTCAGGCCGCCGATGGTGTCGCCTACGTGGCGCACGGGGGAGGGTTGATCGCCGGCGCGTTGCTGTTCCTCGTCATGCGGCCGGCCGGCGTGCACCTTCTTGAGTGCGTCGAGCACCCGAGCAAGCCGAAGGTCGTCGCCAGCTGACGCGGCGGCCATCACATCGCTAGGTTTAGCCCGCTGCCGCTCAGCGTGTCGCGCCGGGGCCGAGCCCAAGCAGGCGGTCGGCATTGCCGTGCGCGAGCTTGGCGAGATCGGCCGGGGATAGCGCCAATGCGCGTAGAAAGTCCCGTCCGCGCGCATTGCTCGCGTAAGGATAGTCGACCGAGAACAGGATCCGGTCGATGCCGAACGTCAGCAGTGCGGCGAGGAATGGCGGTTCGCTGAAGATTCCGCTGGTCGTGATCCATACCTGCTCGAGGACGGTTTGGCTGATCGGCCGGGAGAGATGCGCAACATACGCCTCAAACACCTGGTCGCAGCGCGCCAGCATGACCGGAAGACCCTCGCCCATATGACCGATGATCAGTTTCAGGCGCGGGTGGCGGTCGAGCGTGCCGGACACAACGAGGCGGAGGATGTGAAGCGCGGTCTCGGAATGCCAGCCCCAGCCGGCCGCCTCGAGCACGGTCCCGCAGTTTGCGGGAAGATTGCCGTAGTAGAGTTGGCGGACGCCGGCGGGCGCCAGATGCGGATGCAGGTAGATCGGCACGGCGAGGCTTTCCGCGGCGCTGAGGATCGGCTCGAACCTGCCGTCGTCGAGGAAACGGTCCTCGGTTGTGCCGTTGATCAGTGCCCCATGGAAGCCGAGGTCGCGAACCGCACGGCTCAGCTCGCGCGCGGCGGCCTCGGGATCGCGCATTGGCAGGTGGGCAAAGCCGGCAAAGCGATCGGGATGACGGGCGATTGCCGCAGCCAACGCATCGTTCATGTCGCGGGCGAGTGCGTTGCCTTCGGGACCGTCGACAAGGTCGGCTCCCGGGCCGGAGGTCGACAGCACCTGCATGGTGATGCCGGTCTCGTCCATTGCCGCAAGCCGCTGTTCCCCGATCTCCGGCAGCAAATCCAACGGATTGGCACGACCCGGCACAACGTTCCTGCGCGCGAAACCGCGACGCGCGATGGCCTCGGGACTGATGCGCCGGGCGAGCGCGGGAAACGAAACATGCTCCTCGAGCGCGACAACTCGCATGCCAAGCTCTCCGTGGTTGCTGCGCGACAAGTGTCGCACCTGCGCTGGCGTGTGGGCAAGCGGTGGTCGCGGTGGAAAATTGGCCATCTGCCCACGAGGAGCCGGGCATCCGAGGCTAGTCACGACGAGCGGCACTGTCGCGACGAGCAAGGTGCGGGCGGGCAGGCACAGCCGCGGCGCCCGCCGCCAGCGGGCACCGCGCTATCCTACCGCGGCCTAGCCGCAGGCCACGGCGTAGAGATCCTTGACCGGCCCGGGCAGGGGCAGCGCCGCCCACGTCTCGCCGCCGTCTTCCGTGCCAAACACCTCGCCGCGGTAGCGCGCGGCAATGCAGATCTGCTTTGGGTCGGAGGCGTTGAGCCCAATCGACATGATGGTGCCATGCACCGCAACCTTGTCGCATCGCGCCCAGGATTGGCCGGCGTCGCGACTGCGATAGAGCCCGCCGTCGCTGCTCGCCGCCGCCACGCTGAGTGCAGCGTACACGGTCGCCCCATCCCGGGGCGCGGCCTTGACGTCGCGGCCGTAGGTGAAGGGCGAGGCACCCTTCGTATCCATGGCCTGCCAGGTTTGACCGTGGTCGGTAGACCGGAACAGGCCCATCCGGCAGGCCAGGATGATCGCGTCCGGGGCGGCGGAGCTGATGGTGATGGCATGCCCGTCCAGCATGCCTTCCGCAAAGGTGTCGCTGACGATCTTGCTGCGCAGGTGCGGCTGCTCCGAGAGGCGGATGAGATCCGCGCTGCAGTCGCTCCACGTCTCGCCGCCGTCGCACGAGCGCATCACGCCGTTCACCTCCAGCGCGGCGTAAATCTCGTCGGGCCGCGTCGGGTGCTGCACCATGCGCATGACGCGCACCGGGAAGGGTGCGGTGGCGCGATCGGGGATGCCTGGATTGGGCAGTCGCCGCCAGGATTCACCGCAGTCCTCGCTGCGATAGATGTCGACCGGGGACCCCCCCGCGTACATGCGGCGGTTGTCGCGCGCGTCGAGAAGCAAGGACCAGATCTGCTTGCCGCGGTCGGGGAAGGCGGCACGCTGAAAACTAGCCCCGCGATCGGTGCTGCGCCACACGCCGTCCGCGGTCCCGGCAAACACCAGGTTGGGATCGGTCGGGTGGACGTAGAGAGAGAACGTCTCTACGTCCGCCAGCACGTGCTGCCATGCGCTTGCATTCGGCGCGCGACGAAACACGCCAACGCTGCCCTGTTCTTGGCGCCCGAAGTAGCCGGCGGCTCCGACATAAATGCTTGATGATTTCGCCATAGTTTCCTCCTTGAAGCGGGTGGCGCCCGCGTGACGGCCCGGTAGGCGGCAACGGCCCCGCGCGCGTCGCGGCTGCGCCGACTGGCAAGCCCATGGAACGCTAGGATTGCCCATCGACAAGTGCGCGGTTCGAGGCGCACATTACCGCGTAATGGGGTCTGCAGCGATAGTGTCTATGCTAAACAAAACGGCTACCGCAAACGGTTCGATTGATGGGCAGGCCGCGGTTGAGCGGCTCATGCGCTTGTTGGCAGTCGGCGGCATCACCGGCCACGAGGCCAGGATCGGCAAGGAGATTGTCGGCGTGCTGCGAGAGGCCGGCGTTCCGGCCCGGTGCATTCGCTTCGATGACGCGCACAAGCGCATTCCATTGCCAACCGAGACCGGAAATCTGCTGGTCGAGCTGCCCGGGCGAGGCGGTCCGAGGAGCGCGCAACCGATCCTGTTCATGACGCACATGGACACCGTTCCGCTGTGCGCGGGCGCCGCCCCGAAGCGGCTTGCAGGGAAGATCGTCAACACGGCAAAGACGGCGCTGGGCGGCGACAACCGCACGGGCTGCGCCGTCCTCGCTACGCTCGCGGCGGAGCTGCTGCGGCAACGGGCCGAGCATCCCCCGATGACGCTGTTGTTTACGGTGCGCGAGGAAAGCGGGTTGTGGGGCGCCCGGCACGTGCGACGCGAGGACCTCGGCGGGGCCGCCATGGCATTCAATTACGACGGGCGCCGGGCTGCGGACGTGACCATCGGTGCGGTTGGGGCGGATCGCTGGGACGTCGAGATCTTCGGCCGGGCGGCGCACGCCGGCGCCGCGCCCGAGCGCGGCATCAGCGCAACGATGATCCTTGCGGAGGCATTGGTCGAAGTGCGGCGCGCGGGCTTTTTCGGCAAGG
>JBPYEF010000203.1:0-4965 GCA_051985875.1 Hyphomicrobiaceae bacterium | reverse complement strand
ATCTACGCCCACTTTCCCTCCAAGGGCCGCCTGCTTGCGGCCGTGTACCAGGAGGGTGCGGAGCGGATCGGGCGCGCCGTGGATGCGGCCGTCGCCGGTGCGCATGGGCCATGGGAGCAGCTCGCGGCGGCGGCAGCGGCGCACGTCGAGATGCTTCTGGACAATTCCGCCTTCGCGCGCGGTATCGTCCGTGTCCTGCCGGCGGACGTACCCGAGGTCGCACACGACCTGTGCCGCCTGCGCGATGCCTATGAGGCGCGCTTTCGGCGACTGATCGCTGCGCTCAATCTGGCGCCCGGCGTCGATCGGACGCTGCTGCGCTTGATGTTGCTCGGCGCCCTCAACGCGACGCAGATCTGGTTCAAGGACGCGGGCGGGCGCGCCGATGCCGGCGCCATCGGCCACCACTTCGTGGCCAGCCTACGGGTGGGAACGGCGGTGCGAGGGGGGCACAATGGTTGCGGATGACCATCCGCCGAAGATCCTGATCACCAAGATCGGCCTGGACGGCCATGACCGCGGGAGCCGCGTGGTAGCCGCCTTCCTGCGTGATGCGGGTATGGAGGTGCTCTATACGCCGCCCTGGCAGGAAATCCGGCAGGTGGTGCGGCTGGCCGAGGAGGAGGACGTCGATGCTATCGGTATCTCCTCGCTGGCCAGCGATCATCTGCTGGTTCCGAAGCTGATCCGAGCACTGAAGAAGGCCCGCCTCGGGCACGTGCCGGTGGTGGTCGGCGGCATCGTTCCCGACCAAGACGAAAAGAAGCTGATGAAAGCCGGCGTGAGCGCGGTATTCCATCCGGGCGCGTCGCGCGAAGAGATCGTCACCAGGCTCGGTGCGCTTGCCAGAGCGGCGCGCGCCGCCAGGGACAAGGAGGGGTTGGGATGATCGCTCGAACGAGGACAGCCCGCGGCCGCCTGCTGCCTCGCGCGCCCGATGGGGACGCGCCGACGGCGGGCGCTGCGCGATGAGGATGCGCACGCAACCCAGGCGCAGTCCCGCGAAGCCCGGCGACCGGCGCATGATCCCGCCCGCGCCCGAGCCGCCACCTTTTGCGGCGGCGCGCGACCGCTGGCACACGGAGATCGCCCGCGAGCTCGAGAATAACCCCAACCCGACCAATCGCTCCGGGATCCCCGTGAAGCCGCTGTATACGGGCGAGGACTGGGACCATGGGCGCTATATGCAAAGCCTTGGCTTCCCCGCCCAGCTGCCGATGACGCGCGGCATCTACGCCACGATGTACCGCGGACGCACCTTCAGCCAACGCCAATTGATCGGCTTCGGTGTGCCACAGGACTACAATGCACGCCTGAAGGCGATCCTCGCGCATGGCGCCTCGGCCGTGTCGCTGATCCCCTGCAACTCCGTGTATCGCGGCTTTGATGCCGACGCGGTGCCGGTCGAAATCCTCGGCACGTGCGGTGCCATCGTCAATACGGTCGAGGACATGGGGCTCTGCCTCGACGGCATACCCATTGGCGACATCTCGACGGCACTCAACGATCCATCGCCGTTCACGCTGCTCGCGCTTGAGCTGGCCGTCGCCCGGCGCCGCGGCATTTCCTGGGAGCGCGTGCTCGGTACCTCGAACCAATCCGACTACCTATCGCACTTTGTTGCCAATCATATGTTCTTTCGCCTGGCGCTGGCGGGAGCGCGGCGCGTGCTGCTCGATCACATCGACTTTGCGCGTTCGCACCTGCCGAACTGGAACCCGCTGTCGATCGTCGGACAACACATGCAGCAGGCCGGGGCGACGCCGGCGGAGGCGATGGGTTTGACGCTGTCCTCGGCCATCCAATACGCGTCGGATTGCTTGGCGCGCGGCTGGGATCCCGATCAGTTCCTGCCGCGCTTCACCTTCTTCTTCGACATCTCCTTGAGTTTCTTTGAGGAGATCGCCAAATTTCGCGCCGGGCGGCGGATCTGGGCGGAGCTTGCCCGCGAGCGGTTCGGGGCAAAACACCCCAAATCCTGGCGCTTCAAGTTTCACGGGCAGACCTCGGGCGTCGATCTGACCCGCGAGCAACCCCTCAACAATATCGCCCGCGTCACCCTGCAAGCCGCGGCCGGCATCTTCGGGGGGCTGCAATCGCTGCATACCGATGCCTATGACGAGGTCCTCTCGGTGCCGACCGAGCAGGCGGCGCGCATAGCGGTCTCGACGCAGAACATCCTCAAGGAGGAGGCGCACCTCACCGACGTCATCGATCCGCTCGGCGGGTCCTACTACGTCGAGGCGCTCACCGATCAGATGGAGGAAAAGATCCGCGCGGTCATCGCCCGCATCGACGCGGCCGGTGGCATGTATGCCGCAGTAGAGGCCGGGTTACCGCAGCGGATCTGCGGGGAGTCGGCGTTGGCCTTCGCACATCGGGTCGACAGCGGGGTGCAGACCATTGTCGGGGTCAATAAGTATCGCCTGCCAGCGGAAGAGGAGATGCCGCGCGCGGCGCTGCCGCCGCCGCCGCGCAAGAAGATCGAAGCCCAGCTGAAACGCCTCAAGCGCTTCAAGGCGGCGCGCAGCGCTGCGGGCGTTCGCCGCGCGCTCGCGGAGTTGACCCGGGCGGCCGAGAGCCGCACCGCGAATGTGTTCGAAAGCATCGTCGCCGCTGCCGGCGCCGATGTCACACACGGCGAGATCTGTGCGGCGCTGCGCGCCGTTTACGGCTTTGGCCAGCCGCTGATCATCCCCTGAGGCCGGCGATCCGCGCGGTCGGCCTGGGCGGCGGCAAGCAAGCCGGCGCTTTGGCTGCTCACCCTACATGTCCCAGCTTGCGCCGGGATCCTTGGCGGCGTGCAGGCGGAGCGCGGCCGTACGCGCCAGCTGCAAGGTCATGGCTTTGCGGCGCGCGGCGGCGAGCTTGTGTTCCGGGGCGGGCCGCACGATTGCGCCGCCGTGGCGGTCGGCGATGATCAGGCCCGCGTTGCCGGGTAGCGCCGTCGCGGGGAAACCCGGGGCGACGGCAAAGAACAGCCGATCGCAGTAGTCGCGGTATGCGGGCCATTTCCGATCGCCGCGGAAGTCGGCAAGGCAGGACTTGATTTCGATGATCCAGATGCTGCCTGCGGCGGAGAGGCCGACGTAGTCTGCGCGCTGGCCGTTGCCAAGGGCGAGCTCACTGACGCCCACAACCGCGTGCGCCCTGAGCAGGCGCGCAACTCCCCGGCAGATGTCCGAGGCCGGCGACACCGATCACCCCCACCTGCCGCCGCGCAGGGGATTGCCGGACATTGCGCGCCCGGCGGCGCGCCGTGGCGGAGGTCGCAATCGCGGTCTTTCCTTGGTCACGAGGGGCGAATATGGTCGAGGCCGGCCACAACGAGCGAGCGAAGCTTTGCATGTTTTTCAAGCGTGCAGCCTACGACAGCCCGGCGAGCGGCACCAAGGGCGAAGTGACGACGGTGGCGGCGCGCGCCCAACCGCTCGAGGCGTCCGAGCTGCGCCGCGCCGTCGATCCGGCGAAGCTCGGTTTCCGCACGACCGAGGAACTGCACCCGATCGCTGGGCTGATCGGCCAGGATCGCGCATTGAAGGCCATTCAGTTCGGCGCCAACATCAAGACCCACGATTTTAATATCTTCGTGCTCGGCCCTCCAGCATCGGGCAAGTCGACGGCAGTCAAGGCGCATCTCGTTCCCAAGGCCGCGGAGGGGACCACTCCGGCCGACTGGGTCTACGTCAACAACTTCGAAAATCCCAACAGACCGAAGGCGTTGCAGCTGCCGTACGGTCGCGGCCGCGCTTTGGCAAAGGGAATGGTTGCGGCCCTCGATGAGCTGCGGAGCGTGCTTCCGGCGCTGTTTGAGGGCGAGGATTACCAGGTGCGCCGGCGCGCCATCGACGAGCAGTTCAGGTCGACGCAGGACGAGGCCTTCGAAGCGCTGAACGCCAGGGCGCAGGCGCAGAACATCGCCGTGCTGCGCACCCCGACCGGCTTCACCATGGCCCCCATGCACGAGGGCAAGGTGGTCAAGCCCGAGGTGTTCAACGCCTTGCCGGAAGCCATGCGCAGGGATGTCGAGAACAAGATCGAGAACTTGCAGAAAGAGCTCGAAGCGATCCTCGAGCGCATGCCAAAGGCGGACAAGAAGCGGCGCACGCAGCTGAGCGAGCTGAACGAGGAGGTTGCCAAGAACGCCATCGAGGAGGCGCTGAAAGATCTGCTCTCGTCCTACGCCGACGTGCCCCAGGCGCTCGAGTATCTGCACGCCGCCGGGCGCGACCTGGTGCGCAACGTCGCCCTGTTCCTGACCTCCCGCGAGGAGGAGAACGCGATTGTCAGGCAGCCCGTCGATATCGCGCGCGATGCGCGCTTCCGCCGCTATTTGGTAAACGTCATGGTTTCCAACGGCGACGGCGCGCAAGCCGGCGCGCCGGTCGTCGAAGAGATCAACCCGACGCATGGCAACATCGTTGGCCGCGTCGAGCACATTGCCCAGATGGGCACGCTGGTCACCGATTTCCTGCTGATCAAGCCCGGCGCCCTGCATCGCGCCAACGGTGGCTACCTGTTGGTCGATGTGCGCAAGCTGCTGCTGTCTCCCTTTGCCTGGGAAGCCTTGAAGCGGGCGATCAAGGGTCGCGAGATCCGTATCGAGTCGCCGAGCGAGGCGGCCGGCTTCAATTTGATCTCGACGCAGTCGCTCGATCCCGAACCGATCCCGCTGGACGTCAAGGTGGTGCTGTTCGGTGACCGGGAGCTCTATTACGTGCTGTCGGCGTACGATCCCGATTTTGCCCGCCTGTTCAAGGTGCAGGCGGACTTCGACGACACCATCGCCCGGTCCGCCGAGAACGACAACTCCTATGCCCGCCTCATCGCCTCGATCGTCAAGGAACATGGCCTGAAGCCGATCGATGCCGCGGGGGTCGCGCGCGTCATCGACGAGGGGGCGCGCCTGGCGGACGATCGCGAGAAGCTGTCGATCGAGATCGGCCGCATCGCCGATATCGTGCG
>JBPYEF010000202.1:0-3856 GCA_051985875.1 Hyphomicrobiaceae bacterium | reverse complement strand
TCGCCCGCACGCCACGGCGGGAGAGAAAATACGCCGTAGCGGCGCCGATGACCCCGCCGCCGCAAATCACCACACGCATCGCCACACTCGCCGGGTTCGCGCCTCCTGCTGAGGAGGCCCGTCAGGAATGTAGGGCGGTGGACCTGCAACAGGTAGCCCCGTGCCAGGGCACTGCGCGCCACGGCCCATGCGGCCCTGGGAAGCGCGGCCCAGGGAAGCGCGGGGAAGCCTCTCCAGGGTAGGATCGCCCAGGAAGGATGGCCCGGGGAGCGCGCCTACTCCAGCGACTTGCGCTCGCGTTCGACGACGGTAGCGACCAGACCCGAGCGCCAATCGGCCCCGGGCAGCTTGGCCGCGGCGGATTCGATATCGGAGCGGACGCGGCTGTAGAAATCGATGCCCTCGATCAGATAATCGAGGTGCATCGAGGTCAGTCGCAGCCGTTCCGCGAGGATCGCCGCGATCGAACGGTAGAGCCTCCCCGCGAAGCTCGGGTCGGTCTTGATCAGATTGTCGACGGTCGCCTCGTCGATCACCCGCAGGCGTGTCGGCTCGTCGGCAATTACCCTGGCGCTGGTCGGAGCCCCATCGACGTACGACATCTCGCCGAAGAACTCGCCCGCCTGCAGTACGGCGAGCGGCACGGTCTGCTCGCGGTCGCGGCGCTCGACCCGCACCGAGCCATCCTCGATAAGGAAGATGGCCCGCAACAGCACGTTCTGATCCAAGACGAGTTGTCCACGGTCAAACGTCTTCAGCGGCGCCCTGGCCAGCACGGCGCTCTCCTCGGCGGGATCGAGGAAGGGAAGAAATCTTGCCGTTTCCGTTGCTGCCACCATCACGAACTCCTCGCTGGGCGCGCCATATGCGCAGCGGCGGTGATTTGACCACGCCGTCCTGGGTAAGGCAACATCAGCGGCAGCGCACGCCCCGCGTCCGTGGGCATCCATGCCGCGCGCAACGAACGGGCAGCGGGAGGGCATGGCGTTGCGGGCCAGCGGACGTGTAATGTCGTCTACTCTAACCCACCCGCCTCGATTACCCTGTGGCGGGCGCGGGCGCCGCGGCGGCGGGCCGATCCGCGCTTAGCGAAACGGAAGGGAAGCGATGACAGAGCAAGACCCGGCATTGCGCCCGGAGCATGCCGCTTGGTTCAATGCGGTCGAGCGAACGCCCGGTGCCATAAAGGGGGCTGCGCGGGCGATCGCCAGGACGCTCGGCACGGCACACGCTGCCGAGGTGCAACCGACCTTCAAGCCGGCGATCCCCTTCGCAGACTTGGCGGTGTTCCAGGCGATGAACAAGCACCGCAGCGTCGCCGGCATGTTCGGCCTCAAAAACCCGTTCTACCGCACGCACGACGGCAGGCTCGGCGCGACGGCCCTGCACGAAGGCCGGGAGCTGGTCAATTTTGCTTCCTATGACTATCTCGGCCTCAATCAGGAGCCGGCGGTTGCCGAGGCGGCGAAGGCCGCAATCGATGCATGCGGGACGTCGGTGTCGGCCAGTCGACTGGTCGCCGGGGAGCGGATGCTGCACCGCGAGCTCGAGGCCGAGCTGGCGGCATTTTATGGCTCCGATGCCTGCCTGACGTTTGTCAGCGGACATGCGACGAACATCTCGACCATCGGTGTGCTGATGGGGTCGGACGACCTCATCGTGCAGGACGAATTGATGCACAACAGTGCCATTGTCGGTGGCAAGCTGTCGCGGGCCACCTGTCAAAACTTCCGGCACAACGACCTCGACGACCTCGAGAAGGTGCTGAAGGAGCATCGCGCCAAGTACAAGAATGCGCTGATTGTCGCCGAGGGCCTCTACTCCATGGACGGCGACTTTCCGGATTTGCCGCGCCTGATCCTGATCAAGAAGCGCTATGGCGCCTGGCTGATGATCGACGAGGCGCATTCGCTCGGTGTAATGGGCAGCAGCGGACGGGGCTCGTTCGAGCACTTCGGCGTCGACCCCCGCGACGTCGACATCTGGATGGGTACGCTCAGCAAGACGCTCGGCAGCTGCGGCGGCTACATTTGCGGCAGCCACGATCTGATCGAGATCCTGAAGTACCAGGCTCCAGGTTTCGTGTATTCCGTGGGCCTGTCTCCTCCTGGCACCGCAGCCGCCCTGGCCGCCTTGCGAATACTCAAGAGCGATCCGCAGAGGGTGGCGAGGCTGCAGGCGAATGGGCGGCTGTTTCTCGAAGAGGCGCGGCGGGCAGGTCTCGATACGATGACCAGCGCCGGGTTCTCCGTCGTGCCGGTCATGGTCGGCTGTCCCGTCCGGGCCGTGCGGCTGACGGATAAGCTGCTCGAGCGCGGCATCAATGCGCTGCCGATCATCCATCCCGCCGTCCCCATGAAGGCGGCCCGTTTACGCTTCTTCATCACCGCCAAGCACACCCCCGAACAGATCCGCAGCACCGTCAAGCTGGTTGCCGCGGAGCTGGCCAATATCGCCAAGCGACAATCGCTCATGGAACGGGCAACCCTCGCGGTCGTAGCTGTGCGGGAGGGCGATGCGGCGTAGGGCGGCACCGGGCAGGCGCGCAAACCCTGGGGGATGCAGTGACCGTGGCTCACAGTGAAGGCGCATGGCTGCAGAAGGATAAGATCAAAATCCTTCTGCTCGAGGGCATCGCCAGTTCGGCGCTGCGTGTGCTCAAGGCATCGGGTTACAGCAACGTCGAGCTCTCGAGCAAGGCCCTGGAGGTGGCTTCGATGCGGCAGGCCCTGGCGGGCGTGCATTTGCTCGGGATCCGCTCGCGCACGCAGCTGAGCGAAGAGGTCATCGAGGCGGCCGACAGTCTCATTGCCGTCGGCTGCTTTTCGGTCGGCACCAATCAGGTCAACCTGGCCGCCGCGCGGCGCAAGGGCATCCCCGTGTTCAATGCGCCTTTTTCCAATACGCGCAGCGTCGCCGAGCTGACGATTGCGGAAATCATCATGCTTTTTCGCGGGGCCTTTCCAAAATCGGTGGCTGCGCACCACGGCGGCTGGGACAAGTCGGCGACCGGCTTCCACGAGGTGCGCGGCAAGACGCTCGGCATCATCGGCTACGGCAACATCGGCACCCAGCTTGCCGTCATTGCCGAAGCCTTGGGCATGCGCGTCATCTACCATGACCGTACCGACAAGCTGCGGCACGGCAACGTCGAGCCGGCAGCCTCGCTCGAGGAGCTGTTGGCGAAGAGCGACGTCGTTACCATGCACGTGCCGGAGACGCCGGATACCTGCAACATGATCGGTGCGCGCGAGTTGAGGCTAATGAAGGCCGGCGCATGCTTCATCAACAATGCGCGCGGCACGGTCGTCGATCTCGAGGCGCTCGCAGCCGCACTCCGGGACAAGCACTTGGCCGGGGCGGCCATCGACGTGTTTCCGAGCGAGCCCTCGTCCAACGCGGAAAAGTTCGTCAGCCCGCTGCAGGGGCTGCCGAACGTCATCTTGACGCCGCACATCGGCGGCTCGACCGAGGAGGCGCAGGAGCGCATCGGGGCGGAAGTCGCCCGCAAGTTCGTCGACTACACGGACGACGGCTCGACCGCTGGGGCGGTGAATTTTCCCCAAGTGCTGCTCCCGACCCGCTCCTCGGGGACGCGCTTCATTCATGTGCACCGCAACGTGCCGGGAGGCCTCGGCCGGCTCAACGACGCCTTTGCCAACCGCGGTGTCAACATCGCCGCGCAGTACTGCCAGACCGACAGCGAGATCGGCTACGTGGTAATGGACGTCGAGGGGCGTGTTCCGGATGCGGAGGGGCTGATCGCCGAGCTTCGAGCGATCCCCGACACCATCTGCGCTCGCTCCTGCCTCAGTCGCAGTGCCACGCGCACCTTTCTCATCAGCATGCGCGCTGC
>JBPYEF010000201.1:0-6707 GCA_051985875.1 Hyphomicrobiaceae bacterium | reverse complement strand
TGTCGCTGCGCTGTCTCGCCGCCTGCAACAGGAAGGGGCCAAGTCGTTCGTCAAATCCTGGAACGATTTGATGCAGGTGATCCGCTCCAAATCCGCGGCCCTCAAGCGTGCGGGATAGCGCTCGCATGTACGGCCGGCATGCGCCGGGGAGCCGATCGCGCATTTAGGGTCGCTGCTCGGTCAAGGTTCGTGGGCGCGAAGCTCCGGGGGGCTTCGCCGTCTCGGCTGATGGGCAGCGAACGGTCGCTGCTTGGAGTGAAGAAGATGACGGAAGCTTCGCTGTTTGCAACGGCAGCGCCGGGTAGTTGCGGCGTTGCCGGGATTGCCGCTGCATGCCGCTGCGCAGGCGGTCGGCCGGCGCTCGGGCGGCGGTCGGCCGGCATGTCGGCTCGGCGACAGGGCCAGCAAGTGCAAGCCCGTGAGTGCGCCGGCCGCGTTGGCAATGCATCTCCAGCACGGGAATCTCCAGCAAAATGACGACACGACCCGAAGCGCGCCCCCAGGCTTCACGCACGGGTGCGGCATGGCAAGCCCTGCAAGAGCACCATCGGACATTGCAGGGTGTCCACTTGCGGCAGTTGTTCGCCGCTGATCCGACACGCGGCGAGCGCATGGCCGAGGCGGCCGCCGGCATCTACCTGGATTATTCCAAGAACCGCATAACCGATGAGACGGTGACGCTGCTCGTTGCCCTCGCCACGGCGTGCGGACTGCGCGCCAAGATCGATGCGATGTTCCGCGGGGACAAGATCAATGTCACAGAAAAGCGCGCCGTTCTCCACGTGGCGCTGCGCGCGCCGCGCGGCGCATCGATCGTGGTCGACGGCAGCAACGTCGTGCGCGATGTGCACGCCGTGCTCGACAAGATGGCCGATTTCGCCAATCGCGTTCGCAGCGGTCAATGGCAAGGCCATAGCGGCAAGCGGATCCGCAACGTCATCAATATCGGCATCGGCGGCTCAGACCTCGGGCCGGTGATGGCTTATGAGTCGCTCAAGTACTACAGCGACCGCTCCTTGACGGTGCGCTTCGTATCCAACGTCGACGCCACCGATTTCGTCGAGGCGACGCGCGATCTCGACCCTGCCGAGACACTGTTCATTGTTGCGTCCAAGACATTCACCACGCTGGAGACGATGACCAACGCGCATAGCGCGCGCGACTGGTGTCTAGCTGCGTTCGCTGGCGACACCAAAGCGGTCGCCAGGCATTTCGTCGCCGTCTCGACAAATGCGGCAAAGGTCGCGGAATTCGGCATCGATACCGCCAACATGTTCGCGTTTTGGGACTGGGTCGGTGGACGCTATTCGATGGATTCGGCGATTGGCCTGTCGACGATGCTGGCGATCGGTCCGGATCACTTCCAAGCCATGCTGGAAGGCTTCCATGCCATCGACGAGCATTTTCGCACCGCGCCGTTTGCCCACAACCTGCCCGTGCTGATGGGTCTGTTCAGCGTCTGGTACACCGACTTCTTCGGTGCCCAGACCATCGCGGTGTTGCCCTACGAACAGTACTTGAAGCGCTTTCCGGCCTATCTGCAACAGTTGACGATGGAGAGCAACGGCAAGCACGTGACCCTATCCGGTAAGCGGGTCGACTATCAGACTGGTCCGATCTACTGGGGCGAGCCGGGCACCAACGGTCAGCACTCCTTCTATCAGTTGATTCATCAGGGCACGCGGCTAATTCCCTGCGATTTCATTGCCTTTGCACAAGCGCTCAACGCGCTCGGGCGGCATCATGATCTGCTGCTCGCCAACGTATTCGCTCAGACCGAAGCGCTGGCCTTCGGCAAGACCCGGGAAGAGGTCATCGCCGAAGGCACCCCCGATTGGCTCGCGCCGCACCGGGTGTTCGAGGGCAATCGTCCCTCGAATACCATCGTCATGGATCGACTGACCCCGTCGGCATTGGGAAAGCTGGTTGCCCTGTACGAGCACAGCGTCTTCACCCAGGGCGCGATCTGGGACATCGACTCGTTCGATCAGTGGGGCGTGGAGCTCGGTAAGGTACTGGCGCAACGTATCGTACCTGAGCTCGAGAGCCGCACCGAGCCCAAGCTCGGCCATGACAGCTCGACCAACCGTTTGATCCGCCGCTACCGCCAACTCAAGGGAGCGACGTGACGATGCGCGCGATCGCGCACGGCCCCTCGCGTCGGCGTTGCCGGCAACCCGGGCGTGCGCGCTGTGCGCCGCGGCGCGCAGCGGTAGTTCACTATCACCCACAGCCAAGGTTTGCCGCCGCAGCACAGCGGCTGCGCGCGGCCTCAACTCCGGGAGCGATGTCATGCAGTTGGCAATGATCGGTTTGGGCAGAATGGGCGCCAACATGGTGCGGCGACTGCTGCGGGGCGGCCATCAGTGCGTGGTCTTCGACATGTCGCCGAAGGCGGTCGCAGCCTTGGCAAAGGATCGAGCCGTTGCGGCCTCCTCGCCATTGGATCTGGTCCGCCTGCTCAAGAAGCCGCGCGCGATCTGGTTGATGGTGCCGGCGGCAGTGGTCGACAAGACGATTGCCGAGCTCGCACCGCACTTAGAGAGCGGCGATATGCTCATCGACGGCGGCAACTCCTATTACATCGACGACATCCGTCGTGCCAGCGAGCTTGCCACCAGAGGCATCAGCTACGTGGACGTCGGCACCAGCGGCGGAATCTGGGGCATGGAGCGCGGCTACTGCATGATGATCGGCGGGCCGCGCAGCGCGGTGCAGCGCCTCGATCCGATCTTCAAGACGCTGTCGCCGGGCGCGGGCGACTTGGCGCGCACGCCGGGGCGCGAAGACATCGCCGGCACCGCCGAGCTCGGCTACCTGCACTGCGGGCCGAGCGGCGCCGGCCACTTCGTCAAAATGGTCCATAACGGCATCGAGTACGGCATCATGGCCGCCTACGCCGAGGGCATGAGCATCCTGCGCCATGCCAATGTCGGCGCTCAGACAGACACCATCGACGCCGAAACAACGCCGCTGCGCAATCCCGAGTATTATCGGTACGACCTCGATGTGCGCGACATTGCCGAAGTGTGGCGACGCGGCAGCGTCATTGCGTCATGGCTGCTCGACCTCACCGCCGCCGCGCTGGTGAAAGACCCGACGCTCAGCAACTTTGCCGGCAAAGTCTCAGATTCGGGGGAGGGGCGCTGGACGATCAAGGCGGCCATCGATGAGGCCGTGCCCGTGCCGGTGCTGTCCACCGCACTTTACGAACGCTTCAGCTCGCGCGGTGAAGCGACGTTTGCCAACAAGGTGTTGTCGGCGATGCGCTACGAATTCGGTGGCCACGTGGAGAAATCCGCCTGAGGCAGTTGCGACCGTCGCGTCGCCGCCACAAGCCAAGGTGCCGACCGCAGCAGTGGCCAAGCGGAGCTTGCCGTATCCGGCGATTGCTTCGCGGCGGGCGGTGGCGGCGGGGTTCATCACCCCGTGAGATAACGGAGGTAAAAAAATGAGTGCTATCGCCGCCAGTGCCACGGATTCGCCGCGCCGCATGGCGCAGGCACAATTGGACCAATTGTCGATCAATTGCATACGCACGCTCGCGATGGATGCGGTGCAACAAGCAAACTCCGGGCATCCCGGCGCGCCGATGGCGCTCGCGCCTCTGGTCTACGTGCTCTGGAATCGCGTCATGCGCTACGATCCACAGCAGCCGATTTGGCCCAATCGCGATCGCTTCGTGCTCTCCAACGGCCATGCCTCGATGCTGCTGTGGTCCATGCTCCACCTCAGCGGGACGCGTGCGGTGAATGCCGCATACGAACGCCTTGGCCAGCCCGCGGTTTCGCTCGACGACATTCGCCGTTTCCGGCAGCTCGGCAGCAAGGCCCCCGGCCATCCGGAATACCATTGGGTTTCCGGTGTCGAAACCACCACCGGTCCGCTCGGGCAGGGCGTCGCCACCAGCGTCGGCATGGCGATCGCCGAGGCGTGGCTCGCCAACCGCTACAATCGCCCGGACTTCGCGATCTTCGACTACAACGTTTATGCGGTTTGCGGAGACGGCTGCATGATGGAGGGCGTGGCGTCGGAAGCCGCCTCGCTGGCCGGTCATCTCGGGTTGGACAATCTGTGCTGGATCTATGACAACAACCACGTGACGATCGAGGGCAACACGCGCCTGGCCTTTACGGAGGATATTGCGGCCAGGTTCTTGGGCTACGGGTGGAATGTTCTGCGCGTGGGCGACGCCAACGACGTCGACCGGATCGAGCACGCCCTCAGCGTCTTTCGCACGACCAAGGGGCGCCCAACCTTCATTATTTTGGACAGCCACATCGGCTACGGCGCGCCGCACAAGCAGGATACCTCCGCGGCGCACGGTGAGCCGCTCGGCGAGGAGGAGGTTCGCCTCACCAAGCGCGACTACGGTTGGCCCGAGGACGCGAAATTCCTGGTTCCGGGCGCCGTGCGCGAGCACTTTGCTGCCGGTATCGGCGCGCAAGGGGCGCGGGCCTACGCGCGCTGGGTCGAGCTGTTCGCATCATACCGTTCGCAATATCCCGAACGCGCCACCGAGATCGATATGATGCAACGACGCGAGCTGCCGGCCGGATGGAGCTCGCAGCTGCCGGAGTTTCCCGCGGACGCCAAGGGCATTGCCGGCAGGGACGCCTCCGGCAAGGTCCTGAACGCACTGGGGCAGCGCATCCCCTGGCTGGTGGGCGGATCGGCCGACCTCGCGCCGTCAAACAAAACCAGGCTCACCTTCGCGGATGCCGGTGACTTCGAAGCCGATACGCACGGCGGTAGAAACCTGCATTTCGGTGTCCGCGAGCACGCGATGGCGGCCGTGGTCAATGGTCTCGCCCTGTCGAAGCTGCGGGCCTTCGGCGCGACTTTTTTCATCTTCAGCGATTATGCGCGCCCGGCGATCCGACTGTCTGCCCTCATGGAGCTGCCCACGATCTTTGTGTTCACCCATGACGCCATGGGCGATGGTGAGGACGGTCCGACGCACCAACCGGTGGAGCAGCTGGCCTCGTTCCGCGCCATTCCCGGCCTGGTCCTGCTGCGGCCCGGCGATGCCAATGAGGTGGTTGAGGCCTATCGCTATATCATGGGGCTGCAGCACGAGCCGGCCGTGCTCGCCCTGTCGCGGCAACCGCTGCCGACCCTGGACCGTGGCAAGTATGCACCCGCGTCGGGAGTTGCGCGCGGCGCCTATGTGCTCGGCGATGCCCCCGGCGGCAAGCCCGAGCTCATCCTGATCGCCTCCGGCAGCGAGCTGAGCCTCTGCGTCGAGACCCACGAGGAGCTGCTCTCCGAGGGCATCCGCTCGCGCGTGGTCTCGATGCCCTCCTGGGATATTTTCGAGAAGCAGACGCGCGCATACCGGGACAGCGTGCTGCCGCCCGAGGTCACCGCCCGCGTTGCGGTGGAGCAGGGTTCGACCTTCGGATGGGAGCGCTATGTCGGCAGCGCCGGCCGCATCATCGGCATGCAGACCTTTGGTGCCTCGGCTCCGCTCAAGGAGCTGCAACGCAAATTCGGGTTCGAGCCGCAGCGGGTGAAAGACGTCGCTCGGCAGCTGCTGGGCAAGGGCAAGCGGGGATGACGCGCGCGCCGCCGGTCGGCGATTCACGCCGGTGGCCGCCGCACTGGACTGAAGTGGAGCGTAGCGTCGGCTGCGCGGAGCAGATGTGGATGACGCATCGCGAGAGGATTGTC
The DNA here is from genome assembly GCA_051985875.1 of Hyphomicrobiaceae bacterium. GTDB lineage: Bacteria > Pseudomonadota > Alphaproteobacteria > Rhizobiales > Hyphomicrobiaceae > AWTP1-13. The sequence goes on along the minus strand of JBPYEF010000201.1, from coordinate 1,034 downwards.
GCGAGCGCCGCGCCAAGACGGCGCCAGGTCGCCGCCCCCGCACGTTGACAGAGGGCCGCAGGGCAATCCCTGCGACCTTCGACAAGAGCCCCGATGGTAGCGACGCACCTCACGCTGTCCGACGCGGACGGTATCCGCCCCTCGCAACAGAGCTTGCGCGGCCTCGACTGGCTCAACTTTTTGCTCGCGGGGGCGCTCAGCGGCTTTGGACCATTCGTTGCCGTCTATCTGGCAGCCAGGCACTGGGGGCACGGAGAAATCGGCCTGATCCTGACCGCCAGCGGCATCGCCGCATTGTTGAGCCAGGTTCCCGGAGGGGAGCTCCTGGACGTGGTGCAATCGAAGCGGTCGCTGGTCGCGCTCGGCGTGGCAATGCTTGCCCTCAGTGCCGGGATTTTCGCGCTGTGGCCGAGCTTCCCGTTGGTGCTCGCGGCCGAGGTGGTCCAGGGTACGACCGGCGGGTTCCTGGGATCGGCGGTGTCGGCGATCAGCCTCGGGTTGGTCGGGCACGCCGCATTGGCTGGGCGCCTCGGCCGCAACCAGCGTTTGGCAGCCGTCGGTGGGTTTACCACCGCGTGGCTGATGGGTGGGCTCGCCTACCTATTCTCCGACCAAGTCATCTTCTATGCCGACGCCGCGCTTGCAGTTCTGACCCTCCTCGCCCTCAGCCGGATTCGCCCCGACGACATTCATTTTGCCCGTTCCTGTGGCGCGCTTGCCGGTAAACACCACGCCGAGCGACCCACAAGGCATGCCCGCGGCAGGATCTATACCAGCTATCCGCTGCTGGTCTTCGCCGTCTGCATAGCCCTGTTCCAGCTTGCGAACGCTTCCATGCTGCCCCTTCTCGGCGAGGCATTGGGACAGGGCCGGGGGTCAACGCTTCTGATTTCGACCATGATCGTCGTCCCACAGATGGTAGTCGCCGTGTTAGCCCCATGGGTTGGGAAACATGCCGACGCGTGGGGTCGTCGGCCACTGCTGCTCATCGGGTTTGCGGCCCTGCCGATCCGTGCGATGTGCTTTGCGCTGGT
>JBPYEF010000200.1:0-5273 GCA_051985875.1 Hyphomicrobiaceae bacterium | reverse complement strand
TAACGATGGGCGATTTCTCCGAGGCCGTCGAGCGCATCATCGCAGGGCTCGAGAAGAAGAAGCGGGTGCTGAGCCCCAAGGAGCGGGAAATCGTCGCCTACCATGAAATGGGGCATGCGCTGACGGCGATGTCGCTGCCGGGCGCCGACGCAATCCACAAGGTCTCGATCATCCCGCGCGGCGTCGGCGCGCTCGGCTACACCATCCAGCGTCCAACCGAGGACCGCTTCCTGATGACGCGGCAGGAGCTCGAAAACAAAATGGCGGTTCTCCTCGGAGGCCGCGCCGCCGAGCTCACCGTGTTCGGCCACCTGTCGACCGGTGCGGCGGACGATCTGCGCCGCGTCACCGATATCGCCCGCGCGATGGTGACCCGCTACGGCATGTCGGAGCGGCTCGGCAGCGTTGCCTACGACCGCGAGCAAAGAACCTTCCTCGGGGGATCGGAGCTGCCGGCGCCGCTCCGCGAGCAGGAATTCGCAGAGGAGACCGCCGCGGCCATCGACCAGGAGGTGCGCAGCATCGTGCAAGCGGCGATGGACGTTTCGCTCGCCATCCTGCGCCGCCGGCGCGCGGATCTGGAACGCGCCGCACACCGCCTGCTGGAAAAGGAAACGCTCGAGGAGAAGGATCTCGCCGAGCTCATCGAACCTGCGGCAACCCCAGCGCCGCCCCCCGATGGTTCAGGGGCGAGGGTGCTTGCACCCTGAGGGGCGGCGCCGAGGTCGGCCCCGTGGGTCACAAGGGAAAAGCCGTGAGCGCACGATCGCTCCCGCCGTAGCGGGGTTGCTGGGCGCTGCGGCGATCGACGCGCTCAGGCTGAGCTCCCGGCCATCCTCGCGCGCACACCGGGCCACCGACCGCCTTGCCCAAGAGGTCGATGCCTTTCCGGGATGCGCGGGCGTCCAGCACCGTGACGTGGCCTGGGATAATCTTCGGTTCACCTTGCGCAATTTCGCCGCCGGGCAATTTGCGGATCGCCCGCGCTCGATGCCGGTGCTGGCTGCGGCGCAACTATTCTGGGACACGAAAGTCGATCCCTGGCGCCAGGATGAGCAGGAACACGGCACAGGCGGCGATCGGCAGGAAGGCGAGCTGCGGCACGCCCGTCAGGTCCCAGGCCCTGCCGCTGAGGACCGGAACCAATACCGCGCACCCGTAGCTGAGGGTGAAGATCGCCGCGGAGGTGCGGGCGACATCCTCGGGAACGCACAGCAGTGGTGGCAGCGCCAGCGCCAGGATCAGTATCCCCCCGCAACAGAATCCCAGCACGCCGCTGGCGACGACGATTGCCGTGCCCTTGGCAGCCACGAGGACGAGGATGCTCCCGAGCGCGCCGACGCCCGCCAGCAGGTAAGGCCAAAGGCTGCGCGCCACCCGATCGGCGAACACGAGCAGGATGAACGAAGCCGGCATCTGTCCGATGTTGAGTGCGGTGAGTGCGCTGCCGATCATGTCCGGGCGGCCGATGCTGCTGAGATAGAGCGGCAAGAAGCCGTTGGTGGTGAAGTAGATGCTGGTGATGCTGCCGAACATGAGGCCCAGGCGCCAGATCAATCCGCTCTTCCAGTCGGGCCACCATGGCGCGGCCGCCGCGCTCTCGGGCATGCTCCTCGGCGCGAACGCCGAAACCAGGGCGCCTATTGCCAGAACGGGAAGGCTCCACAGCACCAGGCTGACGCGCCAGCTGGCGCCGATCAACGCCAGCAGCGGCGGGGTCAGCGCAACGGGCAACGTCTCGCCAACCAGCAAGCCGTTGCTGTACACCGCCGTTCCGAAACCGACCCGACCGCTGAGCCAAGCCCGCACGAGCGGCGGCAGCGCCGGCTGCATGATCGCCACCCCGAGGCCCATCAGCGTCGTCGTCGCGTAGAGCAGCGTGACCTCGCTGGCGGCGGCGCGTAGCGCCGAGGCAATCGCGGCGAGGAACAAGCCGCCGAGCAAGGTGCTCAGCGCGCCCCAGCGTGCGATGAGCAGCGAGCCCGGGACCGCGGCCATGGCAAACAGCGCCACCGGCAGCCCGGTGAGCACGCCGACTTCGGTCGCCGTAAGGCGGAGATCCTCCCTGATCACGGCGATGACGGCGGGCATGGCCAGCACGGTCATGCGCAGGGCCATGCCAGCGAGCCACAGCAGACCAACCGCTCGCAACCGCTGCACAAACGGCATTTTTATTCCCCGCGTCCACTATCGTTCCGCAGCGGCCGGCGAGCCGTAGAATGGCGGTCGCCGCGGCGCGCATCGCTCCGCGACGCGAGGTACACTACGACAGGCGATCATCCGCGTCGCCGCACGGAGGCGCGCCTCCCCGCCGGCGGCCCCGGCGAGGCGGCGAGCACTTCCGCCATCCATTGAAAGAACGCGTGTGCCGCGCGCACGCGCGCGGCCCGCGGGCTGTCGGCGCCGAGTAGCCGGATGGCATCTTGGGTAATTTCGCCGAACGACATCATGCTGGCGATGCGGCGGCGGATCACCTTCTGCCACATGTCGTCGTCGATACGGAAATACGCGGTGCGTCCGCCGGAGCGCGTCAGGCGGTGCACGAGGCCGGATGCGAGCAGCAGCCGCATGTTGGTGGTCAGCGAGGCGCGGCTGGCGCCGATCGCGGCGGCGATCTGTGCGGCGGATTGCTCGGGTGGCTCGCAGATCATCAACCAGCCGACGATCCGTCCCGTGATCGGCGGCAGCCCGTAGTGCTCGGCGAAGAAAGTTGCCACCCGCTCGACCCAGTCCAGCAGATCGGCGCCGCCGACCTGGCGCGCATCCCGTGGTGGTCTTGTCATATTGGCCAGCTGTTGCTACTTGTTTCAGTATATGCTGAAACTCGTGTAATTCACAAGCCCGACGCAGAGCGCGTGCCGTGCGCCGCGCCCGCGGCGGTGCCCAGCACCTGTCGCAGGTGAGACATGCGCCGGCAGTTGCAACTGGTTCTTATCGCGCTGATCGCGGTGGTGGGCGCGGGGTGGTGGGGGTGGTCGAGCACCCGCGGCACCACCCCGACGAGCTGGCAGGGTTACGCGGAGGCCGACTACGTCAAGGTCGGCCCCACGCAGCAGGGCCTGCTGACGATGGTGAGCGTCGCACGCGGGGACTTGGTCGGCATCGGAGCGCCGCTCTTCACCCAGGACGAAACCGCCGACCGCGCCGCGCGCGACCAAGCCGCGCGGCAGCTGGCGCAGGCCAACGAGCAGCTCGCCAACCTGCAAGCGGCCGGCAAGGCGACGGAGATTGCGCAGGCGCAGGCGAACCTGGCGGATGCCCGCGCCCTGCTGCAGCGGACGGCCGCCGATCTGCAGCGCGGCGAAACGCTGCTGCAGCGCGGTGTGATGGCGGCGCAAGCCGTCGATCAGCGCCGCGCCGATTTCAATTCCGCGCAGGCGAAGGTGCAGGCGGCCGAAGCAGCGCTGGCGCAGTCGTCGGCGTCACTCGGCCGCGACCGCGAGATCGCCGCCCAACGCGCCGCCGTCGAGGCGGCGCGCGCGTTCGTCGAGATGGCCGATTGGCGCCTCGACCAGCGTCGCGTGCGCGCCCCGGTTGCCGGACGCGTCGCCGACGTCCTCGCCCGCCCCGGGGAGACGGTTGCGGCCGGTGCGCCGGTCGTGTCCCTGCTCCCCCCCGAGAACATTTTGGTGCGCTTCTTCGTGCCGGAACCGGCGCTGGCGACCGTGCACCGCGGCGACGTCGTTCGCCTCTATTGCGACGCATGCCGGAGCGATTTAACCGCCACCATCTCGTTCGTCTCGCCGCAGGCTGAATACACCCCGCCCGTGATCTACAGCCAGTCGAGCCGAGCCAAGCTCGTGTACCTGGTCGAGGCCCGACCGCGGCCGGAGTTTGCGCCGCAGCTTAACCCGGGTCAGCCGATCGAGGTGCGGCCTCTGAACGTGAGGGCGCCATGAGCGCTTATGTCATCGACGTGCGCGACCTGCGCAAGAGTTTCGGACCGCACCGGGTGGTCGAGGGGCTGACACTGCAGGTCGGCGCAGGGGAGATTTGCGGCTTCCTCGGAGCCAACGGTAGCGGCAAGACCACCACTATCCGCATGCTGTGCGGGCTGCTGACCCCCGACGGAGGTGCCGGCACTTGCGTCGGCTACGACGTGATTCGCGAGGCACCGGCCATTCGCCGCCAGGTCGGCTACATGACGCAGCGCTTCAGCCTGTATGAGGATCTGACGGTGCGCGAGAATCTCGAGTTCGTCGCCAGCGTCTACGAGCTGCCGCGGGAGCAGCAGGCGGTTGAGGAGATCATGCAGCGCATGGCGCTCGCTGAGCGCGCCGGCCAGCTCGCCGGGCATTTATCGGGAGGCTTCAAACAGCGGCTCGCGCTCGCCGCCTGCATTCTGCACACCCCGCGGCTGCTGTTGCTCGACGAGCCGACGGCCGGCGTCGACGCCAAGGCGCGGCGCGAGTTCTGGGACCTGATCCACGACATGGCAGGGGAGGGCCTGACCGTTCTGGTATCCACGCACTACATGGACGAAGCGGAACGCTGCCGGCGCATCGTCTATCTGTCGCAGGGACGCATCGTCGTGCAGGGAACCGCGGACAATCTCGCGGCGAACTCCGGGCTGATCACCTTTGAGGCGACCGGCGAGGGGAGCGACGAAGCCGCGCGGCAGCTGCGCCGCGCTCCCGGAGTGGAGGCGGCCGCGGTCTTCGGCCGCGCGGTGCACATCGCCGGCACCAGTCGTCCCGCGCTGCAGCGCGCCATTGCCGAGCACGCGCACCTCGCTTGGCGCGAGGTCGAGCCGCGCCTGGAAGACGTGTTCATCCACATGCTCAGCCAGAGGAGCGAGGCGGCGTGAAGACCATCTCGCTTAAGCGCATCGCCGCGGTGCTGCGCAAGGAGTGGATCCAGCTGCGGCGCGATCCCATGACGCTGCGCATGATCATTGCGCTGCCGGTGCTGCAGCTATTCCTGTTCGGCTATGCGATCAACGCCAACCCCAAGGATCTACCGACCGGCCTGCTGTCCGCCAACCACTCCAAGTACGAGCGCACGATCGTGGCCGCCCTGCAGAACACCGGCTACTACGCCGTGCGCCCGTTGGCGTCCGAGGCGGCGGCCGAGCGGGCGCTCACCAGGGGCGAGGTTTTGTTCGTCATCAACATCCCCGCCAACTTCGACCGCGCCCTCGACCGCGGCGAGCAGCCGGCGATTCTGGTCGACGCCGACGCAACCGACCCAACCACGATCGGCAATGCCACGGCGGCGCTTGCGGCGATAACCGCCGCGCTCAACCGCGACTTGCCGCCGCTGCTGCAATCGGT